>NZ_JBEZEK010000035.1:0-53696 GCF_040648835.1 Micromonospora sp. NPDC049081
CCTGCCGATGCCCGAACGTCAACACACCCGGCTTCGCCACCAGGACCTCCAACCCAACCCAAGATCAGTTGCACTGAAGCCTAGAAACCGCCCCGCTTTTCTGACGAATACCTCTTGATCACCGCACCGGCGGTGGTGGGGTGACCTCGGCGGGTCGGGGTCAGCGGAGCTGATGGGTGAGGAAGGGGACCACCAGCTGGGGCAGGAGGGGGGTGGTGAGGATGTCGTGATGGGTGAGGCCGGGGAGTATCGCCAGGCGGGAGGTGGGGCGGCCGGTGCCGTCTCCGCCCGGGTGCCGGTGGCCGCCGCCGAGCAGCCGGTAGAACTCGGCCATGTGGGTGACCGGGATCGAGTCGGCGTCGGCGAAGACCAGCAGGGTCGGTACGGCGAGAGCGGCCACCTCCGGCGACCAGTCGTACTCGTGGCGCAGCAGGGCACCGGACTTGGCCCACAGCTGCGGCCAGTCCTGGGGCCGGGGGGCGATCCGTTGGTAGAGCTGGTGCGGGGGCGTACCACGCATCTGCTCGCCCGCCCGTTCGTCCTGGCCGGCCATCATGGTCAGCACCTCGGGATACCAGCCCCGCCGCCGGCACGGGGTGGAGACCAGCACCAGCCGACGTACCAGTTCCGGGTGCTGGATCGCGGTACGCAGCGCCACCCCGCCGCCGAGGGAGTAGCCGAGCACCTCCGCCCCGGGCAGGTCGAGGTGGCGTAGCAGCGCGGCGACGTCGTCGGCCATCGACTCGTACCGCAGGGGTCGGTCCACGTCGGCGGTCCGGCCGTGGCCCTGGAGATCCACCGCGATCACCCGGCGACGCTGGGCCAACGCCGGCAGGATCGGGGCGAACGTCTCCGTCGAGCCGTAACCACCGTGCAACAGCACCAGCGGCGGTCCGTCACCGTGTTCCTCGTACCAGAGCCGCAACCCGTTGACGTCCGCGTAGCTCACCGGTGTCTGCCCGCCTCGGGCCCGGGGGCGTCGCCCGGCCCACCGCGACGGCAGCGCCTCACGTCTCGGGCCGGGCGGGGGCAGCCTGCGGTTTCGCCGACAGGCCCCACAGCTCCACGATCCGGTCGTCGCGGAAGGTGAACATCTCCAGCATCGTCGCCGTCGAGCCGTCGGCGAGGCCGACCATCTCGGTCCGGGTCGCCACGCGCTCTCCGTCCGCGACCAGATCCTTCAGGGTCACCCTCAGGTCGGGATGCTGCGCCCACATCTGCTGCCGGGCCTGCTGCACGCGTCTCCGGCCGGTGCCCCGCAACGGATGGCTGTAGAAGGTGCTGGCGAAGATGGTCTCGGTGGCCGCCACGTCCCGGCGGTTGAACGCGTCGTACATGCGCTCGGCGATCCGGCGTCCCTGATCCACCAGGCGAGTATGCCCGGTGTACGTCTCCACGGGAGGGCGGTCGGGACCGTCACTGCGGTCAGCCGCCGGATCCCCGCCCTGCGGGATCGCCACGGTGCCTGTGGTGCGGGGTGGGCGCGGCAGGTTTCGAACCTGCGACCCCTCGCTTGTAAGGCGAGTGCTCTCCCACTGAGCTACGCGCCCGGAACGCCCGTGCGGGCGGGCCGGTGGCTGGCAAGCTTACCTGCCGGCCGCCGGCCCGTCGCAACGGTGTGCCGATCGAGCGGTGCGCCCGCCGCACCGGCGGAACCGGTACGGCGGCACGCGCGGCCGCCGCGGAACGTCAGGCGGCGACCGTGTCGGCGAGGGCCTTGCGCCAGCTCTGCTGGTCACGCGCCTCACCCGGCATGTTCATCTCGGCGAACCGGACGATGCCCGCCTTGTCGATGACGAAGGTGCCCCGGTTGGCGATGCCGGCGAGCTCGTTGAAGACGCCGTACGCCTGGGCGACCGCCCCGTGCGGCCAGAAGTCGGCCAGCAGCGGGAACTGGTAGCCCTCCTTCTCGGCCCAGATCTTGTGGGCGTAGATCGAGTCGACGCTGACGGTGAGCACCTGCACGTCGTCGTTGACGTAGTCGTTGAGGTTGTCCCGCACCTCGCACAGCTCACCCTGGCAGATGCCGGTGAAGGCGAGCGGGTAGAAGACCAGCAGCACGGTGCGGTTGCCCCGGTAGTCCGAGAGCCGTACCTCCTGGTTGTTCTGGTCCTTCAACAGGAAGTCGGGCGCCTCGGCACCAACCTCGATCGGCATGCGAACTCCTTGGGTCGAGTCTGAGGTGGGTCCAGCCTGCCACACCCGGCGCGGACGCCCCGGGTGCGGGATTGCTCAGTTGGGCCACGGCCCGGCCGGGGAGCCTACTTACGCCCCTTGGACCCCCGGCGCAGCACGAGCCGGGCTGCGCTCCAGTCCAGGCCGGCGTTGAGGGTCGAGGTCTGCTGGAGCCCGGCGGTCTGCGCCGACTCGGCGACCTCACTCGGCTCGACGTGCCCGTCCCGGCCGGCCTTCGGGGTCAACAGCCACACGACTCCGGCGTCGGCCAACGGACCGAGGGCGTCGACGAGAAGCTCGAAGAGGTCACCGTCTCCGTCGCGGTACCAGACGAGCACCGCGTCGACCACCTCGTCGGTGTCCTCGTCGACCAGTTCTCCACAGCGGTCGGTCAGGGCGTCCCGGAGATCCTGGTCGACGTCCTCGTCGTACCCCATCTCCATGACGACCATGCCCGGTTCGATCCCGAACCGGTCCGCCAGGAGACGTACCCCGTCGGCGGCCTGACCAGCGGTCGCGCTCACTGTCGCGTGCCTCCTCATCTCGTCCCTGCCCAGCGGCGTCGCGGTGACGCCGTCAGGCAGAGTCCACACAGTTGTGGTCCGTCGCGCAAGTGGCGCACCGGGTGGAACGGAATTTACCGTGCCAGCAGCGTACGGGCACCCTGGGTAATGGCATCCTCGGAGACCAGCACCTGACGGGCAGCCGGACCTAATGGTACAAACGAGTCGACTGCGGCCACCCGCCGCGCCGCTCCCACAAATCCGGCGTCGACCAGCGTCGAGAGGATCCCCTCACCGACCCCGCCGGACCGCCGGGTCTCATCCACCACCAGCACCCGACCGGTCGCGGACGCCTCCCGGATCAGGTCCGCCACCGGCAGCGGGGCCAGCCACCGCAGGTCCACCACCCGGCAGCCGATCCCCTCGTCGGCCAGGGTCGACGCCGCCCGCAGCGACATCCGCACCCCATTACCGAACGTGACGATGGTGACGTCCTCGGCCGAGCCGACGCCGTACACCCGGGCCCGGCCGATCGGCGCGTGACCGGCCGCCCAGTCGGCCGGCTCGGCGTAGGACCCCAACCACTCACCGTCACCCGGCTCGTACAGGTCCCGGGTGTGGTAGAGCGCGATCGGCTCCAGGAACACCGAGACGGTGCCGTCCACCACGGCGGCGGCCAGGCAGGTCCGCAGCAGCGGACCGGCGTCGTCCGGCCGCGCCGGCACCGCGACCACCAGACCAGGCACGTCCCGCAGTACGGCCACCGAGTTGTCGTTGTGGAAGTGCCCGCCGAACCCCTCCTGGTAGGCCAGCCCCGGCACCCGCACCACCATCGGGTTGCGGAACGCCCCCTGCGAGAAGAACTGCAACGTGGCCGCCTCGCCCCGCAACTGGTCCTCGGCGTTGTGCAGGTACGCCAGGTACTGGATCTCCGGCACCGGCAGCATCCCGGCCAGCCCGGCGCCCAGCCCCAACCCCAGCACCGACGTCTCGTCCAGCAGGGTGTCGAAGACCCGGGCCGCCCCGAACCGCTCCCGCAGCCCCTTGGTCACCCCGTACACCCCGCCCTTGGCGGCGACGTCCTCCCCGAAGACCGCCAACTGCGGGTGGCTGAGCATCCCGTCGGCGAGCGCGGCGTTGATGCTCTGCGCCAGGGTCAGCGGGCCGGCCAACTCCGGGGGCTTGCCACCGAACGCCGCCACCCGGTCGGCCGCATCCGGCCCGGCCGCCCGCTGCGCCGCCTGCGCCACCGTCGTGGCGACCCGCTTGGGCCGGCGGGGCGACAGCGGGGCCACCACGTCGACCGGGGCGGTCAGCTTCGGCTCGTCGAGCACCTCCTCGGCGGTCCGCCGCACCTGCCAGCCCCGCTCGTCGTAGCGGGCCAGCAGTTCCTCGCCGGTGGCCACCCCCGCCTCGACGAGCAGCCGGGCGGTGGCCAGCACCGGATCGCGCGCCTCGTCGGCGGCGATCTCGGCGGTGCTGCGGTACGCCCGCTCGGCGTCCGCCCCGGCGTGCCCCAGCAGCCGTACCGTCCGCAGGTGCAGCACCGCCGGCCGCCGGTGCCGCCGCACCCAGCCGGCGGCCTCGGCGGCCACCGCGTGCACGGCCACCGGGTCGGTGCCGTCGGCGGTGAAGTAGCGCACCCCGGGCCGGGCCCGCAGGGCCCGCTCCACCCAGCCCTCGGGCGACCGGACGCTGATGCCCAGGCCGTTGTCCTCGCAGACGAAGAGCACCGGGATCCGCAGGCCGGTGTGGTCGTACCAGCCGGCGGTGTTGAACGCGGCGGTGGCGCTGGCATGGTTGACCGAGGCGTCGCCGAACGAGCAGACCACGATGGCGTCGCGGGGCCACGGCGAGCGCGGCGGACCGGCCGGGTCGTCGCGCCGGCCGGCGGTGTCGATCCGGCGCAGCCGTTCCAGGGCCAGGCCCAGGCCGACCGCCCGGGGCAGGTGCGAGGCGATGGTGGAGGTGGTCGGCACCACCGCCAGGTCGGCCCGGCCGAAGACCTTGTGCCGGCCCCCGGCGATCGGGTCGAGGGTCGAGGCGACCATCCCGCGCAGCACGTCCCGGGCCGCCCCGGCGTACGCCTCCTGCCACCCGTCGTCCCCGCCCGGTCCCGGGTCGACCGCCGTTGCCGGGGACGTCCCGGTCACCGGGAGCCCGGGGCCGGCCGGACCGGGACCGGCGGAGACGGGACCCACGGCGGTGGGGACGGGATCGGCAGCGGTGGGACTGCCCGGGGCGGGGTCCGGGGCGGCAGTCACCGGGGCGGCGGCGGGGGCGGCGGGCTCGGCGGGGGTGCCCTCCGGGGCGGCGGGCCGCTGCCGGGGCACCGGCTCGGTGGTGCCGTCGCTGCCCACCCGGTAGGCCACCGGGCCGACCGGGGCGGGCTGGCCGACCGGGAAGGCATCACCGTCGAGGGGGTCGGTCGTGCCCACCGGCGCGGGACGTTCGTCCCCGGCGTCGGCCGCTGGACCGGCTGCCGGCGACGATCCGGCGGGGCCGCTCCCGGCGGCCGACGACGCACCTGTGCGGTCCGGTGCCCCGACCGGGTGGAGGGATTCCGGCTCACCGGCCCCCGGGGCGGTGCCGTCGTCGGGGTCACCGCCGGCGGGCGGGGAACCGATCGCCGCCACGCCGCCCCCGCCTGAGCGGTCGACGGCCGGGCCATCGCCATCCGGAAAGCCGACAGCCACGGCGTCACCGCCCGGGAAGCTGCCGGCCGGGCCATCGCCGTCCGGGAAGGTGCCGGCCGGACCTTCGCCGCCCGGGGAGTCGACAGCCACGGCGTCACCGTCCGGGAAGCTGCCGGCCAGGCCGTCGCCGCCCGGGAAGCTGCCGGCCGCCTGGGCGGCGCGCAGGCAGTAGAAGGCGCCCGAGCGGTAGTGCAGCAGGGCCGGGTCGGTGGGGCGCAGCGCCGCGGCCACCGCCGCGTTCGCCTCGTGCCCGGCGGAGCCGATCGTGTAGAAGCCCTCGTCGAAGCTGCGCAGCCAGCGGCCGGCCAGGTCGAGCTGACGGCTGGTCACCTGCGCGTCGAAGAGGGCGAGCAACTGCCGCCCGGTCAGCGCGGCGGCCGGCCGTACCGGTTGCCCGGGGTCACGCCGCCGCTCGGGCTCGGGCAACGCGCCCAGGGTCTCCCGGAACCGGTCGTCGAGATCTTGCGGGGTGGTCACGCGATCAGCATTACCGACGGAGGCCACGGTCGCCCACTCAGACACGACGCGACCGGGGTGAGTCAGTCCACCGCGCACCGCTGCGGGCAGTCCCCGTCGGACACCTTCTCCACCAGTTCCCGCAGCGTGGACAGCTCCTCGACGGTCAATCCGACGAGCAGCCGGGAACCCGACAGCGCCTCGCGCACCCGTTCCCGCACCCGGCGGCCCTCGTCGGTGACCAGCAGTGTCTTCTGCCGCCGGTCGATCGGGTCGACCCGGCGGGTGACCAGGCCGGCCTGTTCCAGCCGGTCGACCAGGGCGGTCACGTTGGACCGGTCGCACGCCAACCGGACGGCGAGGTCACGCGCCGGCGACGGCCTGTCCGGGTCCAATTCGCACAGTGCGCGGGCCACCGCCGGGGTGAGTCCCAACGCACCGAGAGCGGCCTCCTGGTCGTGCCGGATCGCGTCGGCGACGTGCAGGAACCGGCGTACCGTCTCGCCGGTCAACCCGGCGCGGTCGCCCCGGTCGGCCTGCGTGCGGCCGGCCCCCTGCGTCATCCCCCGACTGTACGTCCGCGCCTACCGCACCACCGGGCCGATCGACACCGCTGCCCGCCGGATGCCGACGTCGGGGTGCGCCGCCCGACCAACGACCGCCCGACACGCCGGCCGGGGCGGTCGCCGGCCGCTGTTCGGCTGGCGGAGACGACGACGGTCTCCAGTCGTCACCTGACGGTCACCGTGGGTCGCGACGCTGCCGGGGTCAGGTACGCACCACATCCCGGGAGGTTCCCATGGCACTGTCCCGCCGTACCGTCCTGCTCTCCGGCGCGGCGCTCGGCGCGGCCGGCGCGACCGCCGGTCTGCCGACGTCCGCCGACGCCGCCGACGGGCGTCCCGCCCGCCCGGTGGGCACCGCCCGCCACCGACCGTTGATCTGGCCGTTCACCCTCGGGGTGGCCTCCGGCGACCCGGACCACGAGGGGGTGGTGCTGTGGACCCGGCTGGCCCCGCAGCCGCTGGCCGGGGACGGGTTGGGCGGCATGCCCGACCGGACGGTCGAGGTGCAGTGGGAGGTGGCCGCCGACGAGCTGTTCCGGCACGTCGTCCAGCGGGGTACGGCGACCGCCCGGCCCGAGTCGGCGCACAGCGTGCACGTCGAGCTGACCGGTCTGCTGCCGGGGCGGGAGTACTTCTACCGGTTCCGGGCCGAGGGGCACCTCTCCCCCACCGCGCGGACCCGCACCGCGCCCGACCCGGCGTCCCTGCCCGCCGCGCTGGCGATGGGTTTCGTCTCCTGCTCCCACTACGAGCAGGGGTACTTCACCGCCTACCGGCGGCTGGCCGAGAGCGCGCCGGAGCTGATCCTGCACCTCGGCGACTACCAGTACGAGTACGCCCGGGAGTACGGCCCGGACCGGCCGCGCGGGCACGAGGGGCCGGAGACCCGGACACTGGCCGGCTACCGGCAGCGGCACGCGCAGTACAAGACCGACCCGGATCTGCAGGCGGCGCACGCGGTGGCCCCCTGGGCGGTGGTCTTCGACGACCACGAGGTGGAGAACAACTGGGCCGGCGCGGTGCCGGAGGAGCCGGACCCGAACTTCCTGGCCCGGCGGGCCGCCGCCTTCCAGGCGTACCACGAGAACATGCCGTTGCGGCGGGCCTCGGTGCCGCGCGGTCCGGACATCGCGCTGCACCGGCGGTTGCGCTGGGGCCGGCTGGCCACCTTCCACCTGCTCGACACCCGGCAGTTCCGGGACGACCAGGCGTGCGGGGACGGCTACCGGGACTGCCCGGCGGCGGCCGACCCGGGCCGCACCATCACCGGGACGGCACAGGAGCAGTGGCTGCTGGACGGGTTCCGCCGCTCCGACACCCGCTGGGACCTCCTCGCCCAGCAGGTGTTCTTCGCCGCCCGGGACCGCGACCCCGGGCCGACCCGGCTGACCAGCATGGACGCCTGGGACGGCTACCTGGCCTCCCGGGACCGGATCACCCGGGGCTGGGTGAACGCCGGGGTGCGCAACCCGGTGGTGCTCACCGGGGACGTGCACGCGCACTGGGCCGCCGACCTGAAGCTGGACTACCTCGACCCGGGCGCGCGGACGGTCGGCACCGAGCTGGTCTGCTCCTCGGTCACCTCGGGCGGGGACGGGTTCGACTCGGCCAGCGGCTCGCACCCCTGGCTGCGCACCAACCCGCACCTGCGGTTCCAGAACGACCTGCGCGGTTTCGTCCGGACCACGATCACCCCGGCGCAGCTCAGCGCGGACTTCATGGTGCTGCCGTACGTGAGCCGGGCGGGCGCCCCGGCGTACCCACGGGCGTCGTTCGTGGTCGAGGACCGGGTGCCCGGCCTGCACCAGACGGGCGACCGGCCGCCGACGACGGCCCGCGCGCTGCCGCCGGGCGTGGACCGGGACCGGTACACCGTCGAGACGGAGACCGGGCTGCGCTGAGCCACCCCGACGCGGCGGCCGGGACGCGCCGGGGGCCGGTGCGGCCGGGCGACGGCGCGGCCGGGTGGCCGGCGGCGAGGGCGGGCGGGGCGGGGTCAGCCGGGGAGGAAGGAGAATCGGAGCTGGCGCGACGGGTTGTCACCGTTGGGGTCGACCAGGCAGACCGACTGCCAGGTGCCGAGCTGGAGTCGCCCGCCGAGCACCGGCAGGGTCGCGTACGGCGGGACGAAGGCGGGCAGGACGTGGTCGCGGCCGTGGCCGGGCGAGCCGTGCCGGTGCCGCCAGCGGTCGTCGGTGGGCAGCAGGTCGTCGAGCGCCCGCAGCAGGTCGTCGTCGGAGCCGGCGCCGGTCTCGATGATCGCCACCCCGGCGGTGGCGTGCGGCACGAAGACGTGCAGCAGGCCGTCGCCCTGCCCGGCGACGAACCGCTCGGCCTCGGCCGTGACGTCGACGACGGTGGGTCGGGAACCGGTCCGGACGGTGATCACCTCGCTGCGCATACGGCGCATTCTGCCGCATCCGACCTGTTACCGCCGCCGTCCCCGGCCGTCGGGGCCGGGCCCCCGGTGGGCCGACCCCGACGGGGCGACGGCGGCCGGCCCCGACGCGGCCGACCGGGCAAAGTTACCGGCGGGTACCTGTGTTCAGCGTCGCGTCTGGGGGAGCTAGAGGTGACGACGGGTGCCACCAGAGGGCAGGATGGCGCTAGAGACCTATCCCACACACAACCGAGGGAACGCCTGTGGCTACGGAACGCAAGCGCCCGGTGATCACCGCTGGTCTGCCGAGCCAGCTTCCGGACATCGACCCCGAAGAAACCAGCGAGTGGGTCGAGTCGCTCGACGGTGTCATCGACGAGCGCGGAACCAAACGCGCCCGGTACGTCATGCTGAGCCTGCTGGAGCGGGCCCGCGAGCGGCAGGTCGGGGTGCCGTCCCTGACCACCACCGACTACATCAACACCATCACCCCGGAGCAGGAACCCTGGTTCCCGGGTGACGAGCACATCGAGCGGCGGATCCGGGCGTACGTCCGGTGGAACGCGGCGATGCTGGTGCACCGGGCGCAGCGGCCGGAGATCGGTGTCGGTGGGCACATCTCCACCTTCGCCAGCTCCGCCTCCCTCTACGAGGTGGGCTTCAACCACTTCTTCCGGGGCAAGAACCACCCGGGCGGCGGCGACCACATCTTCTACCAGGGGCACGCCTCCCCCGGCATGTACGGGCGGGCGTTCCTGGAGGGTCGGCTCTCGGAGGACCAGCTCGACGGGTTCCGACAGGAGCTGTCCCACCCGGGCGGCGGGCTGCCGTCGTACCCGCACCCGCGGCTGATGCCCGACTTCTGGGAGTTCCCCACGGTCTCCATGGGTCTGGGCCCGCTGAACGCGATCTACCAGGCCCGGTTCAACCGCTACCTGCAGCACCGGGGCATCAAGGACACCTCCCAGCAGCACGTCTGGGCCTTCCTCGGCGACGGCGAGATGGACGAGGTGGAGTCGCTCGGCGCGATCGGCGTGGCCGCCCGCGAGGAGCTGGACAACCTCACCTTCGTGATCAACTGCAACCTTCAGCGGCTGGACGGCCCGGTCCGGGGCAACGGCAAGGTGATGCAGGAGCTGGAGGCGTTCTTCCGGGGCGCCGGGTGGAACGTGATCAAGGTGGTCTGGGGCCGGGAGTGGGACCCGCTGCTCGCCGCGGACACCGACGGCGCGCTGGTCAACCTGATGAACACCACCCCCGACGGCGACTACCAGACCTACAAGGCGGAGTCCGGGGCGTACGTGCGGGAGCACTTCTTCGGCCGGGACCAGCGGACCCGCAAGATGGTCGAGCACCTGTCCGACGACGAGATCTGGAACCTCAAGCGGGGCGGGCACGACTACCGCAAGCTCTACGCGGCCTACAAGGCGGCCACCGAGCACACCGGGCAGCCGACCGTCATCCTGGCCAAGACCATCAAGGGCTGGACGCTGGGCTCGCACTTCGAGGGCCGCAACGCCACGCACCAGATGAAGAAGCTGACGCTTGACGACCTCAAGCTGTTCCGCGACCGGCTCTACCTGGACATCCCGGACAAGGCGCTGGAGGACAACCCCTACCTGCCGCCGTACTACACCCCGGGTGAGTCCTCGGACGAGATGGCCTACCTGCGGGAGCGGCGCGAGCAGCTCGGCGGTTACCTGCCGTCCCGGCGGACCAGCCACAAGAAGCTGTCGATCCCGGGGCCGGAGCGGTTCGCCGACGTCAAGCGCGGCTCGGGCAAGCAGAAGGTGGCCACCACGATGGCCTTCGTCCGCCTGCTCAAGGACATCATGAAGGACAAGGAGTTCGGCAAGCGCTGGGTGCCGATCATCCCGGACGAGGCGCGCACCTTCGGCCTCGACTCGATCTTCCCGACCGCGAAGATCTACTCGCCGCACGGCCAGCGGTACACCTCGGTCGACCGGGACCTGTTCCTGTCCTACAAGGAGTCGACGACCGGGCAGATCCTGCACGAGGGGATCAACGAGGCCGGTTCGGTCGCCTCGTTCACCGCCGCCGGCACCGCGTACGCCACCCACGACGAGCCGATGATCCCGATGTACATCTTCTACTCGATGTTCGGGTTCCAGCGCACCGGTGACGGCTTCTGGGCGGCGGCCGACCAGATGGCCCGGGGCTTCGTCCTCGGCGCGACCGCCGGGCGGACCACGCTCAACGGTGAGGGCCTCCAGCACGAGGACGGCCACTCGCTGCTGCTGGCCGCGACCAACCCGGCGGTGGTCGCCTACGACGCGGCGTTCGGGTTCGAGCTGGCGCACATCGTGGAGCGTGGCCTGCACCGGATGTACGGCGAGGACCAGGAGAACATCTTCTACTACCTCACCGTCTACAACGAGCCGATCCACCAGCCGGTCGAGCCGTCCGAGCTGGACGTCGAGGGGCTGCTCAAGGGCATCTACCGCTATGCGCCGGCCCCGCAGGTCGACGGGCCGCGGGCCAACATCCTGGCCTCCGGCACCGGCATGCAGTGGGCGCTCAAGGCGCAGCAGCTGCTCGCCCAGGACTGGGGGGTGGCCGCCGACGTCTGGTCGGTGACCTCGTGGTCGGAGCTGCGCCGCGACGCGGTGCTCTGCGAGGAGCACAACCTGCTCAACCCGGGCGCGGAGCAGCGGGTGCCGTACATCCAGGAGAAGCTGGCCGAGGCCGACGGGCCGAAGGTCGCGGTCAGCGACTGGATGCGCGCGGTACCGGACCTGATCGCCCGTTGGGTACCGGGTGACTACACCTCGCTCGGCACCGACGGCTTCGGCATGTCGGACACCCGGCACGCGCTGCGGCGGCACTTCCACGTCGACGCCGAGTCGGTGGCGGTGGCGACGCTGCGGCAGCTCGCCCTGCGCGGCGTGGTGCCGGCCGGTGTTCCGGCCGAGGCCGCCAAGAAGTACGCGATCGACGACGTCAACGCCGCCCCGGTCGGCGAGACCGGCGGGGACAGCTAGTCCCCGAGGTACGACGAAGGGCCCGGCGCGGTGCGCCGGGCCATTTCGCGTCGTCGGGTCGGGTCAGCCGACGGCGGCCAGGTCGGTGAGCCGGGCCAGCGACTCCTCCAGGTCGGCACCGACCCGGCGCAGCCCGAGGCGCAGCAGGGCGCCCTTGACCGGGCCGGCCGGCCAGCGGACCACGATCAGTCGGACGATCGTGCCGCCCTCCTCCTCGTCGGCGGTGAGCTGCACGTAGATCTCGGTGCGCGCCTCGGCGCGGGCACCGGCCCCCCGGGCGCGTTCCCGCCAGCCGATCAGGTTGGGCTCCTGGTAGGCGATCACCTCGGCCTCGTGCGCCGAGCCGCGCCCGGCCTGGACGAGTTGTCGACGGCCGAAGCCCTCCCCCGAGAGGACCTCGGCGGCCCGGACCCCGGCCAGCCAGGCGGGCAACTGCTCGGCCCGCTGGACGACTTCCCAGACCGCTTCCACCGGCGCCGTCACGTGCGCACTGCGTTCGACGAGGATCATTCTGTTTCTTCCCCCACTGAGGACATCCGCGATATTCCGCACTCTATGCGCTAAATCGGACTTACTGGGACGTGTTCGGAAAAAGACACGCCGGAAGCCCTTGCGCCCGCATTGCCCCGCACCTATGGCGCTCCCGGGCTGCGCGCCCTAGAGTGCGAACACGTTTCGCGTTCTGGGAGGGTGGATGACGACCGCACCGATCCCCGGTTTCCCCGCCGGCTTCCGTTGGGGGGTGTCCACCTCCGCGTACCAGATCGAGGGAGGCGCCACCGCCGACGGCCGGGGACCGTCCATCTGGGACACCTTCGCGCACACCCCCGGCCGGATCATCGACGGCAGCACCGGCGACGTGGCCTGCGACCACTACCACCGGCACCGGGAGGACGTCGCGCTGCTGGCCGGGCTCGGGGTGTCGGCGTACCGGTTCTCGATCGCCTGGCCCCGGGTCCGCCCCGGCGGCACCGGCCCGGTCAACGCCGCCGGCCTGGACTTCTACGACCGGCTCGTTGACGACCTGCTCGCCGCCGGCATCGACCCGGTCGCCACCCTGTTCCACTGGGACCTGCCCCAGCCGCTCCAGGACGCCGGCGGCTGGCTCAACCGGGACACCGCCGCCCACTTCGCCGACTACGCCGACGTGACCGCCGCCCGCCTCGGCGACCGGGTGAAACTCTGGATCACCCTCAACGAGCCGTTCATCCACCTGAGCCTCGGCCACGGCACCGGGGAACACGCCCCCGGCCAGACCCTGCTCTTCGACTCCTTCCCCGCCGCCCACCACCAACTGCTCGGGCACGGGCTGGCGGTGACCGCGCTGCGCGCCCACAGCACCGCACCGGTGGCCATCGCCAACAACTACTCGCCTGTCGTCCGGCACGGCGACACCGACGCCGACCATGCCGCCGCGGCGGCGTACGACGCCCTGCACAACCACCTGTTCACCGACCCGCTGCTGGGCCGGGGCTACCCGGACGGCTTCGACCCGGGCGTGGTCCGCGACGGCGACCTCGCGGTGATCGCCGCGCCGCTGGACGTGCTCGGGGTCAACTACTACAACCCGACCGGGGTACGCGCCCCCGAGGAGGACTCCCCGCTGCCGTTCGAGCTGGTCCCGCTGGAGGGCTACCCGCGTACCGCGTTCGACTGGCCGGTGGTGCCGGACGGGCTGCGTACCCTGCTCGTCGGCCTGCGCGACCGGTACGGCGACGCGCTGCCGCCGATCCAGGTCACCGAGGGCGGCTGCGCCTACGACGACGTCCCGGACGCCGACGGTCAGGTGTCCGACCCGGACCGGATCGCCTACCTCGACGGGCACCTGCGCGCCGTCCTCGCCGCCATCGACGAGGGTGTCGACGTGACCGGGTACTTCGTCTGGTCGCTGCTGGACAACTGGGAGTGGGCGGAGGGCTTCACCAAGCGCTTCGGTCTGGTGCACGTCGACTTCGCCACCGGCACCCGGACCCCGAAGTCCTCGTACGCCTGGTACCGGTCCCAGGTCGGCCGGGGGTGACCACCGTCGACCCGACGCCGGCCTCGCTGCCGGCGGCGCTCGCCGACCCGGTCGTCCCGGTCCGGCGCAACTGGATCGCGTTGATCTTCGCGGCCAACCTCGGGGTGTGGATGGCCTTCTTCACCCCCATCCAGGTGCTGCTGCCCCAGCAGGTGGAACGGATCTCGCCGGACCACAAGGAGGCGATGCTGGCCGTCGTCACCGGGCTGGGCGCGCTCGCGGCGGTGCTGGCCAACCCGCTCGCCGGGGCGCTGTCGGACCGCACCTGCCTGCGCATCGGCGGGCGGGAGTTCGGCCGCCGGCACGTCTGGACCGCCGGCGGCGCGGTGCTCGGCGCGCTGGCGCTGGTGCTGCTGGCCCGGCAGCAGACCATCGCCGGGGTGGCGCTGGGCTGGGTCGCCGCCCAGGTCTGCTTCAACGCGATGCTGGCCAGCCTCACCGCCGGCATCCCCGACCGGGTGCCGGTGGTGCAGCGCGGCGGGGTCTCCGGGTGGGTGGGCATCCCGCAGGCGCTCGGCCTGGTGCTCGGCGCGGCGCTGGTCACCGCCCTGGTCAGCGGCACCGTCCCCGGCTACACGGCGATGGCGCTGGCGGTGCTGCTGCTGTCGCTGCCGTTCGCGTTCCTCACCCCCGACGACCCGCTGCCCCGGGAA
This sequence comes from Micromonospora sp. NPDC049081, assembly GCF_040648835.1. Lineage (NCBI taxonomy): Bacteria > Bacillati > Actinomycetota > Actinomycetes > Micromonosporales > Micromonosporaceae > Micromonospora > Micromonospora sp. NPDC049081. Next base: position 14,452 of record NZ_JBEZEK010000035.1, read on the forward strand.
CACCGCCCACCGCTGCGGCTGCGCACGCTGGTCGCCTCGATGTGGATCGACCCACGCCGGCACCCCGACTTCGCCTGGGCCTGGATCACCCGGTTCCTGGTGCAGATCGGCAACGCCCTGGGCACCCTCTACCTGCTGTACTTCCTCACCGACGGGGTGCGCTACCCCGATCCCGAGGGTGGGCTGCTGGTGCTGATCCTGCTCTACACCCTGGGCATGATGCTCACCGCCGTGGTCTCCGGGATGCTGTCGGACCGCTCCGGCCGGCGCAAGGTCTACGTGATCGTCTCCGGGGTGGTGATGGCGGTGGCCGCGCTGCTGCTGGCGGTCGCGCCGACCTGGTCGATGGCGCTGGTCGCGGCCGTGCTGCTCGGTGCCGGCTACGGCGTCTACCTGTCGGTCGACGCGGCGCTGATCACCGAGGTGCTGCCGCGCGCCACCGACCGGGCCAAGGACCTCGGCGTGATCAACATCGCGAACTCGGCTCCCCAGGTGCTCGGCCCGGCGCTGTCCGCCCCGATCGTGGTCCACCTGGGTGGCTACCCCACGCTGTACGCCGTGACCGCCGTGGTCACCCTGCTCGGCAGCGCCCTGGTCCTCAAGATCCGGGGCGTGCGCTGACCCCCGGCGGCGACCCGGCCGGTCCGGGCCGGGTCGCCGCCGCCCGCAGGTCGGGACCGCCCGTCGGCGGCCGGCCCGGCAACGGCGTCCGGCCCCCTGGGGAAACCGGGTCGCGGCCGGCCGTAGGCTGGACGGCGTGACGGTACGTGTGCGCTTCGCCCCTTCCCCGACCGGTATGTTCCACGTCGGCGGCGCCCGCTCGGCGCTGCAGAACTGGATCTACGCCAAGCAGCAGGGCGGGGTGTTCGTGCTGCGCGTCGAGGACACCGACGCCGCCCGCAACCGGCCCGAGTGGACCGAGGGGATCCTGTCCGCGCTGGACTGGATCGGCATCGCCCGCGACACCTACGAGGGCCCCTACTTCCAGTCCGCGTACGCCGGTGAGCACCGGGCCGCCGCCCAGCGGCTGCACGACGCCGGGCGGGCCTACTACTGCGACTGCACCCGCGAGGCGGTGCAGGCGCGTACCGGCTCGCAGTACCAGGGCTACGACGGCTTCTGCCGGGACCGGGGCCTGCCGCCGGGCGAGGGGCGGGCGTTGCGCTTCCGTACCCCCGACGAGGGCACGACCGTGGTGGTCGACCTGATCCGGGGCGAGCCGACGTTCGAGAACAAGCTGATCGAGGACTTCGTCATCGCCCGCGGCGACGGCTCCGCGGTGTTCCTGCTCGCCAACGTCGTGGACGACATGACGATGGGGATCACCCACGTGATCCGGGCCGAGGAGCACCTGCCGAACACCCCGAAGCAGCAGCTGCTCTGGGACGCGCTGGGCGTCAAGCCGCCGATCTGGGCGCACGTACCGGTGGTGGTCAACGAGAAGCGGCAGAAGCTCTCCAAGCGGCGCGACAAGGTGGCCCTGGAGGCGTACCGGGACGAGGGTTACCTCGCCGCCGCGATGCGCAACTACCTGATGCTGCTCGGCTGGGCGCCGTCGGGCGACCGGGAGATCGTGCCCTGGTCGGTGATCGAGGAGGAGTTCCGGTTGACCGAGGTCAACCCCTCCCCCGCCTTCTTCGACGAGAAGAAGCTGCGCGCGTTCAACGGCGAGTACATCCGGGCGCTGCCGGTCGACGAGTTCGTGGCCGCCTGCCAGCCCTGGCTGACCGGCACCGGCACCATCGCGCCGCCGCCGTGGCAGCCGGCGGAGTTCGACGCCGACGCCTTCGCGGCGGTGGCCCCGCTGGCGCAGACCCGGATCGCGGTGCTCAGCGAGATCGTGCCGAACGTCGACTTCCTCTTCCTCGCCGAGCCGCTGATCGACGAGGCGGCCTGGGCCAAGGCGATGAAGGAGGGTGCTGCCGACCTGCTCGACGCGGCCGTCGCCGGCTACACGGAGCTGGCGTCCTGGGACGCGGCGTCGCTGAAGTCGACGTTGGAGGCGGTCGGCGCGGAGCGTGGCCTCAAGCTGGGTAAGGCGCAGGCCCCGGTCCGGGTGGCGGTCACCGGCCGCACCGTCGGGCTGCCGCTGTTCGAGTCGTTGGAGGTGCTCGGTCGGGAACGCACCCTGACCCGGCTGCGCGCCGCCCGACTCCGCCTGGTCTGACCACCACGGCACCTGTCAGGGCCCGCCGTTTCCCGGCGGGCCCTCGCCGTACCCGGTCAGGGGCGGGGCCGGTCAGGGGCGGGCGGAGCGGCGTCGGCGCAGGAACAGGCCGGCGGCGAGCGCGGCCAGCAGCACCAGGCCGCCGGCCGCCCAGAGCCAGCCCCGACCGGTGTCGTCGGTGCCGGCGGCGGCGACCGGGGTGGTCGACGGGGAGGCGGGGGCCGGGCTGCTGCTCGGCGTCGGGGTGGTGCCGGCTGTCGGGGTGGTGCCGGTCGTCGGGGTGACCGACGGGGGTGCGGCGGCGGTGCCGGTGGTGAGGGTGAACCGCACCTCCCCCTTGACCGGGTGCCCGTCGTTGGAGGGCAGTTGGTATCCGACGATGTAGAGACCGGCCGCCCCGGGGGAGAACGGCACGCTGACCCGGCTGCCGGAGAAGGCCGGTGCGCCACCGGCGGCCGGGACGTTGTCCGGTCCGACCACTGTGATCTTCGTCCGTTCGGGGTCCAGTTTGGCCAGAAAGCGCAGCTCGACCTTGGCCGGCGCGGTGGCCACCTTGGCACCGTTGACGGGATTGCTCCCGGTAAGCGAGTTATGCGCGAACGCCGGCGTCGCCGGCAGCAACGCCACGCCGAGCGCCACGCCGACGAGCACTGGCACCGCCCGCGTCAACCGTGGGACCCTGCCCCCCATGAAGCCCTCCGCAAAGGTACGATCCGCCCGCTGATCACGCGGCTTCCCATTGGTCGTTCCAGGATCACAGATAGTTCCACATATTGTTCCCAGAGCTGCATCCGCGCGATGTTCCATGAAGTCTATGAGGTGGGCCGGTGTCGTCCGGTCGATCACCGACGTCGACCGACCCGCACGTGACCCGCAGCACAGCCATCCATCGAACGGGGCGAGGAGGCGGCTATGGTCGACAGGGTGAGGCGGCTACTCTCAGTGGTCACCACGGTCGTGACGGCGGCGGTGCTGGCCACCGGCGTGTCCGCGCAGCCGGCCGGGGCACACCGAGCGGCGCCGAAGACGCCACCCGCCGGGGTGGACATCACCGGCGTCGGGTTGACCGAGCCGTTGCGCCTGCGCACCGACACCGCTGCGACCCAGGTGGTCGCGGTCATCGACCAGGTCAGCTGGTTCGGCCGCACCGGTGAGGCCAAGGGGCCCAAGCCGGCCGACCTCGGTCCGAAGTACACCATCGTGGTGCTCGCCGGGGACGTGCCCAAGCAGACGTACGACCTCTATCCGCTGGCCAAGGGCGGTCCCCGGGCCTTCCGGCCGGCCAAGCAGCCCGACGCGCGCAAGACCACCGCCGGGTGGTTCCTGGGCCGGCTCAACATGTCCGAGACGCTGCGCGCCGCCGGGGTGCCGCTGGAACGGCGACCCGACACGGTCACCGGTGGCGTCGGTGGCGGCGAGCGGACGCTCCCGGAGGAGGCCCTGAACCCCGGCCGGGGTTTCGACGACGCGATCGACGAACTCCAGCGGCTGCTGCTGCTCAACGTCGGCGTGATGCTGGTGATCACCGTCGGCCTGGCGGGCATCGCCCTGCTGGTCCGCCGCCGCACCCGCTGATCCACACCGCCGACCTCCGCACCCTCGGGGGGCGGGGGTCGGCGGTTGCGTGCCCGCTCGGCACGGCGGTCGGCGAGACGCCCCTCGGCACCGACGGTCGGCGAGACACCCGCTCAGCGTGGCGACCGGCGGCGACGCAGGTCGCGCCGGACGCCGCGTCAACACCAGCGGCGGGCGGTCAACAGCAGCGGCGGGCGGTCAGCACCAGCGTTGTGGCGGGCGTTGGAGACGCTGCGGACGCCGGCCCGGCCGCACCGGCCCGTGCCGGTGGGCACCGGCCCATCCGGCCAGGTCGCTGCGGCAGTGCCGGGTCGGCGCGTCGGGCTGACCCGGCGGACCGGGTTCCACCGCCGCCGGTCGGGACACCGGCGCGTCGGCCGGCTCGGTGCCCCGCTGGCGGGGCAGCGCCACCTCGTCGTCGGCCCGCTCAGCCACCCGACAGACCTGTTCCGTCGCCAGCCGGCGGTGCGGTCGGGCCGCCCCCGGCTGGTCGTGGTGGCCCGGCCGGCAGGGCTCGCCCTGGGCGCAGCCGTGGTCGGCCTCCCCGTGCGCCATCCCGGTCTCCTCACGTTCGCGTCGCGCGCCGCGACGACACCCCGACGCGGCAGTGCCACCGTACTGGCCGGCACCGACGCGTCGTGCAGCGCGTACCCCGGTGTCAGGACTTGGGTCGACGCGGGAAGATCGTCTCCCAGACCGGGAACGCGACCAGCCAGATCAGCAGCCCGACGGTGAGGTTTCGGATCCAGTCCGACAGCTCCCGGGTGCGCTCGTCGTCACCGACGATCACGATCGCGGTGACGAGCAGGGCACACGCGACGGCCCAACCGAGCAGCGCCTTCCCCCACTCCCGCCACTCGTACCGGGCCCGCGCCCAGCCGTACCGGGGCGGCTTCACCGGCGGCGGCCCGCCCGCGAACCGGTGGGCGAAGCGCTGGTCCGCCCAGCGGATCAGGGAGTGCCCGAACGCCACCGAGAAGCCGAGGTAGATGGCGGCCAGCCCGTGGGTGGCGTCCGCGGTGGCACCCCGGCGCAGGTCCACCGCCGCCACCACCAGCAGCACCAGGTCGACCAGCGGGACGCAGACCAGCAGCGCCGCCCCGAGTCGGGGTCGACGCAGCGGGTACCGGGCGATCAGCCCGGCGACGAGCAGCACCCAGAATCCGATCTCGCAGCCGATGATGATCGTCAGCAGCATGCACACCTCCCCGTTCGGTTCCAGCGTGCCGGGGCGGGCCGGCACCCACCTCACCGGCGGGGACGAGTTGCGGGTCCATCGTTCGACGGACCGGCGGCCCGGCGTACCTCCTTCGACGGACGGCCGGGCGCGCGGTGTCCTGCCCAGGTCGGAGGGGACCGGGCCGGGGGTGTGATGGGATCGGGAGCATGCGGATGCCGGGCTGGGCCGGCTCCGGCCGGCCGGGACGCGACCTGGCCCTGGCCGGGGCCTCCCTGATCGGCGGCCTGGCGGTGTGGGGTGCCGGTCTGCAACCCCAGTTCCCCTGGGCGCCGGACGTGCCGAGGGTGTGTTTCCTGCTGCCGCTGCTGGCGGTGAGCGTGGCCGTCGGGCTGCGCCGGGTGGCGACCCGGACCGGTCTGGCGGTGGGCACCGGGGCGGTGCTGGCCGACGCCGCGCTCGGCGTCTCGGTCGGCAGCACCGTGATCTACACCCAGGTGTTGTACGACACGTGCGTGTACGGTCCACCCCCGTTGCGGCGCTGGCTGCTGCGGGTCACCGTCGGGCTCAGTGTCGGCAGCACCGCCCTCGGCCTGCTGGTCTGGGGTTTTCGGGGTGCCGCCGTCGGGGTGCCGTTCGCGCTGCTCGGGGTCCTGCCGGTGGTCACCGGGGTCAGCGTGCGGCAGTACCGGGACCAGGCGTCGGCCGAACGGGCCCGCGCCGAGCAGACCGCCCGGCTGGTCGAGCTGGACCGGCGGCAGGCGGTGCTGGCCGAGCGGGCCCGGATGGCCCGCGAGCTGCACGACGTGGTGGCCAACCACCTCAGCGCGGTGGCCCTGCACGCCACCGCCGTGCTCGCCGCGCCCGGGCTGGACCGGCCCCGGGTCGACGCTGCGCTGCGGGTGATCCGGGAGAGCAGCGTGCAGGGGATGGCCGAGATGCGGCAGGTCATCGGGTTTCTGCGGGAGCCGTCCGTCGATCCGGCGCAGGAGGCCACCCGGGTCCGCCTGGACGAGTTGGACCAGCTGCTGGACCGGATGGCTGCGGCCGGTCTGCGGGTCCGCACGACGGTCGAGGGCCGGTCCCGGGAGCTGCCGGTCGGGGTCGACCTGGCGGCGTACCGGATCGTGCAGGAGTCGTTGACCAATGCGCTGCGCCACGGTAGGGGCACGGCGGAGCTGACCGTGGCGTACCGGCCGACGGAGGTGGTGGTGACGGTGGAGAACCCGGTCGGTTCCGGCGGGGCCGGTGCCTCGGCGGCGGTCGGTGCGGGGCTGCCGGGTGGCGGCGCGGGGCTGATCGGGATGCGGGAGCGGGCCACCCTGCTCGACGGGCAGTTCACCGGTGGCCTGCGGGACGGGTGTTGGCGGGTCCGGGCGGCGTTGCCCACCGGGGCGTCGGGGTGACCGCCCCGGTGCGGGTCGTGCTGGCCGACGACCAGGCGGCGGTGCGGGCCGGTCTGGTGTTGATCCTGGCCGGTGCGCCGGAGATCGAGGTGGTGGGCGAGGCGGCCGACGGGGAGGCGGCGGTCCGGCTCTGCCGGGAGCTGCGCCCCGACGTGGCGGTGCTCGACGTCCGGATGCCCCGGTTGGACGGGGTGTCGGCGACCCGGGAGATCGTCGCCGCCGGCACCGCCGAGGTGCTGGTCCTGACCACCTTCGACCTCGACGAGTACGTCTTCGGCGCGCTGCGTGCCGGGGCGGCCGGTTTCCTGCTCAAGGACACCGACGCGGCCGGGCTGGTGGCGGCGGTGCGTACGGTCGCCCGGGGTGAGGGGGTGATCGCCCCGACCCTGACCCGGCGTCTGATCGCGGCCTTCGCGGCGACCGCGCCGGGCGTCGGTGGGGCGGAGCGGGCCGCCGTGGCCGCGTTGACCCCCCGGGAGCGGGACGTGCTGGCCTGTCTGGGCGGCGGCCTGTCCAACCAGCAGATCGCCGACCGGCTGGCGGTGGCGGAGAGCACCGCCAAGACCCATGTCAGCCGGATCCTGGCGAAGTTGGCGCTGCGCAGCCGGGTGCAGGCGGCGATCCTGGCCCAGGAGTTGGCCCTGCCGGTGCCGCCGCCGTGACCCGGGCGGCCCGGTCGACCTCCCCGACGACGTGGCACCCGGTCCGTCAGCGGGGGGGCACGCAGAGAGCTTCACACGCATTGATGTAAATCTATTGACTGCTCTCCCGGGCGGTCATATGGTGCGTTACCAGGGGCTTCCCGGCCAGCACCTGTCGTCCGACGCCGCGCCCGGCCGGAGATCAGCCGGATCGGAGGAATGGCCATGATCGCTTCCAGGCGGTCCGTCCTGACGGCGGGCGGCATCCTCGCCGCCACCACCGTCGCCGCCCTCGGTATGACCACGATCGCCAGTGGCACGCCCGCCACCGCCACCCCGGCCGGCGGGTGCACCGCCACGGTCCGGGTCGACTCCCGCTGGGGCAGCGGTGAGAGTGGCGGCCAGATCGTCACCTTCACCGTCGCGAACACCTCGTCGGCGACCGCCACCCGGTGGACGGTCACCTGGCCGCTCGCCGACGGCCAACGGATCGTGTCGTCCTGGAACACCTCGATCGCCGCGACGGGCGGCACCGCGACCGCGACCAACGCTCCGTACAACGGGGTGCTGCCGTCGGGCGCGTCGACCACCTTCGGTGTCCAGCTCGCCGGCCCCACCACCGCACCCACGCCGAGCTGCACCAACGACGCCGTCCCGCCGACCACCACCAGCCCGCCGACCGGGGCCGACGTCACCGTCCGCGAGATCGACAACCAGCGCACCGTCACCCTGTACGTCGGGCAGACGCTGGGCGTGACCCTGCCGGCCGACTACCTGCCGGTCACCACCACCGGCAACGCGCTGACCCCCGTGTCGACCAGCGGCGGCTTCCCGACCGGGCAACCCCTCGTGGCGACGCTGCGGGCCGTGACCCCGGGCACCGCCGAGCTGACCACCCACACCGACTACGCCTGCCGGCACACCACCCCGCCGTGCGCCCCGGCGAGCGTGCTGTGGCGGCTGCAGGTCGCGGTCATCGAGCTGCCGCCGACCGACGCCGGGCAGACCGTCGTCGTCTCCGCGCCCGACAACCAGCGTGACCTCACGCTGCGCGTCGGTGACACGCTCGTGGTGAGCCTGGCCAGCAACTACCTGCCCCCGACGCTCTCCCCCGCCGGGGTCGTCGTGCCCGCCGAGGTGACCGGCGGCTACCCGAGCGGCCAGCCGCTCATCGCCCGCTACGTGGCGACCGCCCCCGGCCGGGTCGACGTCTCCACCATCACCGACAACCTCTGCCGGCACCAGCCGACCCCCTGCCCGTCCCCCCAGGTGCGCTGGGTGGTGCACCTGACCGTCACCAGCTGAACTCCGCACCGCCGACCTGCACCCCGACCCGCCGGTGGCCCGCCCCCGGCGGGTCGCCCCGGAGCCGGCGTCGAGTCCCTGCTCAGGGCATGTCACGCTGGAGCGGTGAGCGAGCCGGACGGGATGGAACTGACGGCCACCCTGCGCCGGATCGAACGGGCGGCGGGGGCGCTGGCCACGGCCAGCGTGGCCCGGATGGACGAGAGTCTGCCCTGGTTCCGTGAGCTGCCGGCCGAGCAGCGCTCCTGGGTGATGCTGGTGGCGCAGGCCGGGGCCCGGTCCCTGGTCGAGTGGCTGGGTTCCGGCGGTGGCACCACCGACAGCACCCAGGAGGTGTCCGACGAGGTCTTCGCCACCGCGCCGCTGGCCCTGGCCCGGTCGATCAGCCTCCAGCAGACGGTCGCGCTGATCAAGGTGACCATCGACGTGGTCGAGGAGCAGGTGTCGCACCTGGCCGCGCCCGGCGAGGAGCAGCAGCTACGCGAGGCGGTGCTGCGGTTCTCCCGGGAGATCGCCTTCGCCGCCGCCCGGGTGTACGCCCGCGCCGCCGAGTCCCGGGGCTCCTGGGACGCCCGGTTGCAGGCGCTGCTGGTCGACGCCCTGCTGCGCGGGGACTCCCCCGACGTGCTGGCCAGCCGGGCCGCCGCACTGGGCTGGGCGGACGCCCCACCGGTGGCGGTGGCCGTCGGGCGGTCCCCCGGCGGGGAGGTGTCCGCCGTGCTGCACACCGTCTACCGGTACGCCCGCCGGATCGGGGTGGAGGTGATCGGCGGTGTGCACGGCGACCGGCTGGTGATCGTGCTCGGTGGCGCGGCCGACCCGATGGCCGCCACCGAGAAGCTGCTCCCCGGGTTCGGTGACGGGCCGGTGGTGGTCGGTCCCGCCGTACCCAGTCTGGACGAGGCGACGGACTCGGCACGGGCCGCGTTGGCCGGCTACCGGGCGGCGCCGGCCTGGCCGACCGCGCCCCGGCCGGTGCCGGCGGCGGACCTGCTGCCCGAACGGGCCCTCGCCGGTGACGCCGAGGCCCGCCGCCGGCTGCGCCACGACGTGTACGCCGCCCTGGTGCGTGCCGGCGGCGAACTGCTGGAGACGTTGGACGCCTTCTTCGCCGCCGGTGGGACGCTGGAGAGCGCGGCCCGTGCCCTGTTCGTCCACCCCAACACCGTGCGTTACCGACTGCGTCGGATCGCCGAGGTGACCGGATTCTCGCCCCTGACCCCCCGGGACGCGTTCGCCCTCCAGGTCGCGCTGACGGTGGGCCGGCTGGATCCGATCGCGCCGGCCGGGATACCCGGGCCGAGCCAGAAATGACCCCGGGTAGCCTGAGCAGCACCGCTGAACGACGATCACCACCGATGTTTGTAGGAAACCTCCAAGACTTCTAGTGCGGTTTGGTGTCAGCCCGCACAGCGCTTACCCGGGGGTATCGGGAAGAGTCATAGACGTGCTCGCCGTCCTCTCTCCCGGCCAGGGTTCCCAGAAGCCCGGCTTCCTGACGCCCTGGCTCGCCCTGCGTGGCGTCGAGTCACGGCTGCGTTGGTGGTCGGTGCCGGCCGGGGTCGACCTGGTCCGGCTCGGCACCGAGGCGGACGCCGACGAGATCCGCGACACCGCCCGCACCCAGCCGCTGCTGGTGGCCTCGGCCCTGCTGGCCGCCGAGCAGCTGCCCCTGCACGACGTGGACCTGGTCGCCGGGCACAGCGTCGGCGAGCTGGCCGCCGCCGCACTGGCCGGGGTGTTCTCCGCCGAGACGGCGATCACCCTCGCCGGGGTGCGCGGCCGGGAGATGGCCGCCGCCTGTTCCCTGGAATCGACCGGGATGGCCGCCGTCCTCGGCGGCGACCCGGACGAGGTGCTCGCCGCCCTGGCCACCCACGGGCTGCACCCGGCCAACCGCAACGGCGGTGGCCAGGTGGTGGCCGCCGGCACGCTCGACGCCCTGGACAAGCTCGCCGCCGAGCCCCCCGCGAAGGCCCGGATCATCCGGCTCCAGGTCGCCGGGGCGTTCCACACCCCCTACATGGCCCCCGCCGAGGAGGCGCTGGCCGTCGTCGCCGCCGGGATCACCCCGTCGGCCCCGGTCCGGATCCTGCTCTCCGACCTCGACGGCACTGCCGTCCCGCACGGCCGGGAACTGGTCCACCGGCTGGTCCGGCAGGTCACCGCGCCGGTGCGCTGGGACCTGTGCATGCGGACGCTGGCCGACCTGGGGGTCACCGGCGTGCTCGAACTCCCCCCGGCCGGCACCCTCGCCGGGCTGGTCAAGCGGGAGCTCAAGGGCACCGGTGCACCGGAGATCGTCACCCTGAACACCCCCGCCGACCTGCCCGCCGCCCGGGACCTGATCGCCCGGCACAGCGGCCCGCCCGGTCGCCGGCCGACGTCGCGCTCCCGGGTCGTCGTCGCCCCCGCTGTGGGCACCTTCGCCCCGGTGGAGGGTCTCACCGAGGGCGCCGAACTGAGCACCGGCCAGGTGCTCGGGCAGATCACCACCCGGCAGGGGCCGGTCGAGGTGACCGCCCACGACAGCGGCCCGCTCACCGAGTGGCTCGCCCACCAGGACGACCCGGTCGCGCCGGGCCGCCCCATCGCCCGCATCGGAGGCCAGGCATGAGCGGCAGTCGGATCGTCGCCCTCGGGCACTACCAGCCTTCCCGGGTGGTGACCAACAACGACATCGCCCAGTTCGTCGACACCAACGACGAGTGGATCCGGGACCGGGTCGGCATCGCCAGCCGGCGCATCGCCGACGGCGAGACGGTGGCCGACATGGCCACCGCCGCCGCCGACAAGGCGCTTGCCAACTCGGGCCTCACCGCCGCCGACATCGATCTGGTGGTCGTCGCCACCTGCACCTCGATCGACCGCAGCCCCAACGTGGCCTGCCGGGTCGCCGCCAAGCTGGGCATCACCGCCCCGGGCGCGTTCGACCTCAACACCGCCTGCTCCGGCTTCGCCTACGCGCTGGGCACCGTCGACCACGCCATCCGGGCCGGCGCGTCGCGCAACGCGCTGGTCATCGGCGCGGAGAAGCTCTCCGACTTCACCGACTGGACGGACCGCTCCACCTGCATCATCTTCGCCGACGGCGCGGGTGCCGCGGTGGTCACCGCCACCACCGGCGACGAGCCGGCCGGGATCGGCCCGGTGGTGTGGGGCTCCGCACCGGACAAGAGCGACGCGGTACGCATCGAGGGCTGGCGGCCGTACATCGCGCAGGAGGGGCAGTCGGTGTTCCGCTGGGCCACCACCGCGCTGGCCCCGCTGGCCCTGCAGGCGTGCGAGAAGGCCGGCGTCGACCCGTCCGAGCTGGCCGCGTTCGTGCCGCACCAGGCCAACTCGCGGATCATCGACGGCATCGCCAAGCGGCTGAACATCCCGCAGGCGATCATCGCCAAGGACATCGTCGAGTCCGGCAACACCTCGGCGGCGAGCGTGCCGCTGGCCCTGTCCAAGCTGGTCGAGCGCCGGGAGGTGCCCTCGGGCGCACCGGTGCTGCTGTTCGGTTTCGGCGGCGGTCTGACCTACGCCGGTCAGGTCGTCCGCTGCCCCTGAAGACCCGCCGTGGTCGGCGACCGCGGCGCACCGCCATCCGGCGGAGAACAAACCCCGATGAGAGGAACCCACCGCAATGACCCGTGACGAGATCACCTCCGGCCTCGCCGAGATCCTCGAAGAGGTTGCCGGGGTGAACCCGGACGACGTGGCCGAGGGGAAGTCCTTCACCGACGACCTCGACGTCGACTCGCTGTCGATGGTGGAGGTCGTGGTCGCCGCCGAGGAGAAGTTCGGCGTCAAGATCCCGGACAACGAGGTGCAGAACCTGAAGACCGTCGGGGACGCCGTCAGCTTCATCGAGGCGCAGTCCTGAGATGAGTCGCATCGACGTCGTCGTCACCGGGCTCGGCGCGACCACCCCGCTGGGCGGGGACGTCGCGTCGACCTGGGACGCCATGCTCGCCGGCCGCTCCGGGGTGGGTCCGCTCACCCAGGAGTGGGCCGGCCAGCTCCCGGTCCGGATCGCCGCCCAACTCGCGGTGGAGCCGACCGAGGTGCTGGACCGGGTCAAGCTGCGCCGGCTGGACCGCTCCGAGGCGATCGCGCTCATCGCGGCGCAGCAGGCCTGGGCGGACTCCGGGCTCGCCGACTCCGGGCTCGACCCGGAGCGGTTGGGGGCCAGCGTCGGCTCGGGCATCGGGGGCGCCCTGACCCTGCTCGCGCAGGACGACATCCTGGAGGCGTCCGGCCCGCGCCGGGTCTCCCCGCACACCATCCCGATGCTGATGCCCAACGGTCCCGCCGCCTGGGTGGGGTTGGAGCTGGGCGCGCAGGCCGGGGTGCACTCGGTGGCGAGCGCCTGCGCGACCGGCGCGGAGGCGATCGCACTCGGCCTGGACATGATCCGGTCCGGTCGGGCCGACGTGGTGGTGGCCGGCGGCACCGAGGCGGTCATCCACCCACTGCCGATCGCCGGGTTCAGCTCCATGCGGGCCATGTCGACCCGTAACGACGAGCCGGAGCAGGCCTCCCGGCCGTGGGACAAGAGCCGCGACGGCTTCGTCCTCGGCGAGGGCGCCGGCATCCTGGTGTTGGAGCGCGCCGACCACGCCGCCGCCCGGGGCGCGCACGTCTACGCCCGGCTCGCCGGTGCGGGCATCACCTCCGACGGGTACGACATCGTCCAGCCGCACCCCGAGGGGGCCGGCGCGATCCGGGCCATCGCCAAGGCGATCGCCGACGCGGACGTGGCCAAGGCCGACATCGTGCACGTCAACGCGCACGCCACCTCGACGCCGGTGGGCGACCTGGCCGAGATCAAGGCGCTGCACCGGGCGCTCGGTGACCATCCGGTGCTGACCGCCACCAAGTCGATGACCGGGCACCTGCTCGGCGCGGCCGGCGCGTTGGAGTCGATCGCCACCATCCTGACCATCCGCGACGGCGTCATCCCGCCGACGATCAACCTGGACGACCCGGACGACGGCCTCGACATGGACGTGGCCGCGAACAAGGTCCGCCACCTGGACGTGCCGGCGGCGCTGAACAACTCGTTCGGCTTCGGCGGCCACAACGTCGCTCTGGTCTTCACCCGCTCCTGACGGCAGCAGCAGTCTGACGGCCCGGCCCCCTCGGGGTGCCGGGCCGTCGGCGTCCAGCGTGGTCGGGCGGCGAGCGGTGGGGCGGATCCGCGGAAACCGTGCAGTGATCATGGGCTTGGTCGCCGCAAACGGTCAGCAGGGCCGGCCATCCGTCGGCTAGCATCCGTCGGCCGCCGCAACCGACGGCGGCAACTCCAACGGGGAAACGGGACGATGATCCGACGTACGACCGCACTTGCCGCGCTCACCCTCACCCTCACCGCCGGCTGCGCCGGTGACACCACGGAGCGGGCGACGACGCCCGCGCCGTCGACCAGCCCGACCGCCTCGCCGGTCGCCGCCGGTCCACCGTGGTACGACGACGTCGCCCCGGCCGCCGCCGCCACCACGGTCGGCCCGAAAGGCAGCGCCTGCACGCTGTCGATGACCTTCTCGGTGCCGGCGAAGTGGAAGGTCAAGGCGGTGAAGGGCGGGGCCGATCTCAAGCTCGGCCCGGCCGTGCCGCTGTGCGAGATCGACGCGAAGCCGGCCGGGAACATCGGTTTCCTGCGGGTCTGGCAGATCACCGGGGCCGCGCCGCTGAACCCGCAGGTCACCGTGGACAAGTACCTCGCCGCGTTCAACAGCCCGAAGGAGCAGCAGTACCGGCGGACCAAGGCCGGCCCGCTGGACGCCTTCGAGGCCACCTGGACCGAGGACGGCGAACCCAACCGGGCGATCCTGGTGTCCACCCTGTACGGCACGCTGATGATCACCCTCGACGGCCTGGACGCCGAGGAGTTCGAGGAGATGCTGCCGGCGTACCAGCTGGCGAAGTCGAGCGCCGACCTGCCGAAGTGACCGCGCCGTGCGTCCGGCCCGCCCGAGGGTGGGCCGGACGCACGGGCCGACCGGTCCGCCCCCTCGCGGCCGGACGCACAGGTGGCCGGTCAGCGGGGTGCCGGCACCGCCTCCCGGGCCAGGGTGACCGCGCCGAGCAGCGCCGCGTCGTCGGCGAACCGGGACAGCACCACGTCGGGGCGGTTCGGGAGCACCTCGGCCAGCCGGTCGACGAGCAGCCCCCGGATCAGCGCGCTGCCGGCCACCCCGCCGACCAGCACCACCCGCTGCGGATCGAGCAGCAGGCAGCAGGTGACCAGGTGCCGGGCCAGCTCGTCGACCCGGGCGGTGAGCGCGTCACGGGCCACGCCGGGCAGCTCGGCGGCGGCGGCCAGCCCGGCCGCGTGCCCGGCCACCCCCAGCTCGTCGGCCAACCGGTCCAGCGCCCGGCCGGAGAAGTCCAGCTCCAGCATGGTGCCCGGCCAGGGGCCGCCGGCCACCGCGTACCCGATCTCGCCGGCCGCGCCCCGATGCCCGGCGAGGACCCGGCCGCCGACGGTGACCGCCGCCGCCACGCCGGTGCCGATCCCCACCACCAGCCCGGGGTCGGCGTCACGCAGCGCGCCGAGGCGCAGCTCGGCCAGGGCGGCGGCGTTCAGGTCGTTGTCCACCGCCACCCGGGCCACCCCGAGGGCGGCGGACACGGCGTCGGCCAGTCGCAACCGTTCCCAGCCGGGCACGTTCGGGGCCAGGTCGATGCCGTCGGGGCGGACCACCCCCGGTGAGGCCACCCCGGCCGCCACGAGTGGTCCGCCGACCTCGGCGACCAGCGTGGCCGCCAACTCCAGCGCCCGGTCCAACGCCTGCGGGGCGCCCCGCTCGGCGTGGGTGGCGATCCGCCGGTGGGCCAGCAGCCGACCGGTGCCGTCGGCCACCCCGACGGCCATCTTGGTGCCGCCGAAGTCGATGCCGAGCAGCCGCTCGTCGGTGCGGGTGCCGGCGGCGGCCCGGCCGGCCAGTCGCATGCTCACCTGGTCCACCGTCCGGTCACCACCGTCGACCGCGGTCGCGTCGGTGCCCCGCCGGACAGCCGGGCCGGACCGGAGCCGGATCGTCGGATCGACGCGCTCACCGGCCGGCCACCTCGGCGGCGACCGTGTCCAGCGCCTCGTCGGCGCGGGCCAGCCGGTCCCGGGTCGCGGCGAGCCGGTCGGCGACGGCGTCGAACGCGACCCGCAGGGTGCCGACCTGGGCGCGGACGGCGGCGGCACCCGGCCCGTCCACCTGCACCCGGTCCAGCACCAGGTCGGGCTGGACGGCGGCGGCGATCAGGTCGGCGACGGCGTCGTCGGTCAGCCGGTCGGTCAGCCCGTCGGCGGCGGCCCGGACCCCCTCGGCGGTCCAGGTGTCCGGCGCACCGGCCCGGACCAGCCGGCCGACGACCGAGTGGGCGGCCCGGAACGGCACCCCGTGCCGGGTCAACGCGTCGGCCGCCGCGGTGGTGGTGGCCCCGGACGCGACGATCTCCTCCCGGGTCGGCGGGTGCAGCGGCTCCAGTTCGGCGAGGAAGCCGCCGACCAGGGCGAAGAACCGGTCCGCCCGGTCGTTGCTGTCCCAGAGCCGGACCTGCACGTCGGTGGTGGCGTTGTTGGAGTCCTCCCACCAGGCCGCCCCGACGTTGTTGAGCACCGACGCGGCGTCGGCGGCGCTCGCGCCGGCCATCGACACCAGGTGCTCCAGCACCACCGGGTTGCGTTTCTGCGGCATGATGCTGCTGCCCTGGGTGAAGTCGCCGGGGGTGGCCACCCACTGCCAGGTCAGCCAGTCCATCAGGGTGCGGGCCAGCCGGGCGCCGGTCGCCAGGGCCTGGGCGTTGAGGGTGCCCACCCGCACCAGGTGGTCGGCCCCGGCGACCGCCTCGTAGGAGTTGGTCACCAGGCCGTCGAAGCCGAGCAGCTCGGCCACCCGGGCCGGGGCGATGTCCAGGTCGGTGCCGGCGAACGCGCAGGACCCCAGGGGCGAGACGTTGAGCTGGTCGATCACGTCGGCGTACGCGGTGGCCTCACCGGCCAGCGCCTCGGCGTAACCGGCCAGCGCGTGCCCGATGGTGGTGGGCTGGGCGGGCCGGCGGTGGGTGTAACCGGTGATCACCACGTCGGCGTACCGGTCGGCGACGTCCAGGGCGGTCCGGCCGGTGGTCAGCACCCGGTCCAGCACGTCGAGGAGCTGGCCGCGCAGCAGCATCCGGAACACCCCGGCGTCGAGGTCGTTGCGGCTGCGGGCCATCTGCACGTCCAGTTCGGACGCCGGCACGCCGCACGCCTGCGCGAGCGTCTTCTCCAGCAGGTAGTAGGTGTCCTCGAAGCTGCCGTCGAACGCCGGGGCCGGACTGTCGTCGGCGCGCAGCGTGGCCAGCCCGCGCAACAGTCGGGCACCCCGCTCGGCCGGGACGAGGCCCTGCTCGGTCAGCATCACCACGTGCGCCTGGCTGGCGCGCACCATCGCCGGGTAGAGGTGCCCGACGTGGTGGTCGTAGGTCGGGGCCAGGTGGTGCCGCTGGTAGGTGGTCAGCTCGCTCATGGCGGTTCCTTACTTCCTTCCGGGCCGGGACGCGGCGCGGGGGCCGGCTCCCGGGTTCTCGGCTGGTCGGTCGGTCAGGCCCAGCAGCCGTTCGGCGTTACCGGCGAAGATCGTCCGGAGGTGGTCGTCGGGCATCCCCAGCTCGCGGCAGACCCGCAACTGGTCGTCGAGGTAGCGGGTGACGTAGCCGCGCGGGAACCACGACGAGTCGCTGCCGTACACGATGCGCTGCGGGCCGATCGTCTCGTAGCAGCGGCGGAACAGGTCCTCCAACGTCAGCTTGTACGGCATCCAGCGCACCCACTGGTTGGAGCCGGACGTGTCGACGTGGATGTTGGGGCAGCCCCAGGCGGCGAAGAGCAGATCCTGCACGTGCTGGACGCCGAAGTGCGGCACCACCACGTTCAGCTCGGGGAAGCGGCGGGCCATCCGGGCCAGCTCGTCGGGGCCGCCGTACCGGCCGAAGGAGAGGCCGCCGGCGCTGCCGTAGTGGCCGATGTGGATCAGCACCGGCACCCCGAGGCGCTGGGCGGTGGACCACAGCGGGTCCAGGTCGGCGTGGTCCAGCGGGCCGCGTAGCAGCGGGGCGAACAGCTTCAGCCCGCGCAGCCCCCGTTCGGTCACCGCGCGTTCCAGCTCGGCGGCGGCCCCCGGCGAGTACGGGTCGTGGTGGGCGAAGCCGAGCAGCAGGTCCGGGTGCCGGTCGACCACGTCGGCGACGGTGTCGTTGCCGCCGCCGGTGACGAAGACCGCCCGCCGTACCCCGACCGCACGCAGCTCGTCGGCCCACCGGTCGGCCTCGTCCTGCCAGCGTGGGGCGGGCGGCTCGGGGTCGGGGAAGCTCCACGCCTGCCGCCACGCCTTCGCGTACGGGGCGGAGCCGGCGGCCCGGACGGCCCGCTCGTGTTCCCCGCCGGGGTGCATCCCGGCGGCGTCCTCGCAGGCGTGGATCGTCTCGTCGGTGCCGATGCGGAAGTGCAGGTGGAAGTCGACGATGTCGAGTCCCCGGTCCACGCTCACCGCTCTCCCCCGGTCACCGTCGTCGGGTCACCGGCCGCCGGGGTCGGCCCGTCGGCCGGGGTCGGCCCGTCGGTCGTCGCGTCGGGTAGCGGGTCGGCGGTGGGTGGGGCGGGCGGTGGGGCGGCCACCCAGGCGGCGACGATCTCCCGCAGCCGCGCGCCGGCCGTGGCGCGGACCTGCCGGCCGGCTGCCTCGGAGGCCAGCGAGATGTGCCCGGACCAGCCCTGCCACGGGTCGGGACGGGACTCGACCAGCACGTAGGGATGGCCGACCGGCAGCTTCGGCTTCGGCGGCAGGTCGGTCACGGCGTCGAGGCGGACCGCGCCGGGATCGAACCCGAGCACCCCGGAGGTCTCGTACGCGCCGCCGTGCCCCCGGGCGGTCAGCGGCCCGTACAGCTCGGTGGTCTCCGCCGGGGTGACCAGTTGGAACCAGTTGACCAGCAGCAGGCTGGCGGTTCGCCGGCCGGAGACCCATTCCATCGCGGCCCGCACGGTGGACATGTTGGCGTCGTGGCCGTTGACGATCAGCAGCCGGGGGAAACCGGCGGCGACGATCCCCTCGATCACGTCGGCGAGGTAGCCGACGGCGATCTCCGGCCGGATCGACACCGTGCCCGGCCAGGGCCGGGTCTGCCCCGGGCAGGCCGCATACGGCACCGCCGGGAAGAGCACCCCGCGCGGCCCGGGGAAGCCGGTGGTCGTATCCCCCAAGGACCCGGCGGCCGGCGCGGACCCGGCGGCCGACGCGACAGCGCCACCGGCCCCGGCGGCGGGGCCGGATGTGCCGCCGGCCCCGGCGGCCGGGCCGGATGTGCCGCCGGCCCCGGCGGCCGGGCTGGACGTGCCGCCGGCCCCGGCGGCCGGGCTGGACGTGCCGCCGGCTTCGGCGGCGAAGCCTTCGGCGAGGATCAGGTCGGTGCCGAGCGGCAGGTGCGGGCCGTGCCACTCGACGGCGCCGACGGGCAGCACCGCGTAGTCCGCCGCCGCCGCGACGGCGGCCAGTTCGCCGCCGGGAATCCGGGTGGCGGGCAGCAGCCCGCCACCGGTCGGCCAGGTCACGCCGTCCACTTCGCCGCCTCCCGGGTGGCCCGGCCGCCGTTCTGCAGGCGGCCGGAGAACACCATCACCAAGAAGATCAACACCACCTGGAGCATGCCGTACGCGGCGGCGGTGCCGACCTCGAACGAGTACATCCGGTTGTTGATCTCGACCGAGATGGGTGCCGTCTCCGAGGTGTAGATCAGCACCGAGGCGACGAACTCGCCCACCCCGTTGACGAAGGCGAGCAGCGCGCCGGCCAGCACACCGGGCAGCATCAGCCGCAGGGTGACCGTGCCGAACGCCCGCCACCAGGGGGCGCCGAGGTTGCGGGCCGCTTCCTCCAACGACGGGTCGATCTGCGCCAGCGTCGCCGAACTCGACCGGAACACCAACGGCAGGAACCGCACGAAGTACGCCAACGGCATGATCCAGAAGGTGCCGATCAGCACCTGACCGAAGCTGAACGCGTTACCCGTGCTGAACGCGGAGATCAGGTTGATCGCCACCACCGTGCCGGGCAGCGCCCAGGCCAGCATGACCGCCACGTCGAGCAGCCCCCGGCCCCGGAAGTCGAGCCGGCGCACCGCGTACGCGATCAGCACACCGACCACCACACAGCCGACCGTGGCGAGCAGGCTCATCTGCAACGAGTTGAGGATCGGCCGGTACGCCCCCGGGTCGGAGAAGATCGTGACGAAGTTCTGCATCGTGTACTCCGACGGGATCACCTCCGTGGTCCACGAGCCGTCCAGGGAGAAGGCGACCAGGGCGATCGTCGCCACCGGGGCGAGCAGCACCATGGTGGCCAGCACCGAGGCGACCAGGGCCAGCCACTTGCCGAGCGGGTTGGTGATCTCCCGGCGGTGCGAGGCGACGCCCTTGGACTGGGAGCGGTAGCTGCGCCGCCCCTCGTACCAGCGCATCCCGAGCAGGAACAGCACCGAGGACACCGCCAGCACCGACGCGTAGGTCGAGGCCATCGGCAGGTCGCCGTTGGTGCGGTTGATGTAGATCTGCATGGTCATCGTGCGGTCCACGCCGAACAGCAACGGCGCGGTGTACGACGCCAGCGACGTCATGAAGACCAGCAGCGACGCGGAGACCAGCGCCGGGGTGAGCATCGGCAGCAGCACGGTGCGCCACACCCGTACCCGGCTCGCGCCCAGGTTGTAGGCCGCCTCCTCCACCGACGGGTCCATCCCGACCAGGGCGGCCGAGGCGGCGAGGTAGAAGAACGGGTACATGGTGAAGGTGTGCACCACCAGCACCCCGGCGATGCCGGTGAACGGCAGCACCGGGTTCTCCGTGCCGAGGAGCTGTTGCAGGCCGCGCGGCAGGATGCCGGTCTCGCTGTAGAGCAGCTGGAACGAGATCGCCCCGATCAGCGGCGGCAGCGCCGCCGGCACCAGGATGATCGCCTCGATCAGCCGCCGCCCGGGAAACGAGAAGCGCTTGAGCAGGAAGGCCATCGCCACCCCGACGATCCCACAGAGCAGCACGCTGGCCGCCGAGATCATCAGCGAGGTGAGCAGCGCCGACCGGGCCACCCCGGAGCCGGTGACGAACTCCGTGTAGTTGGCCACCCCCTCCACCCCGACGCTCTCGGCGAAGGTGGCGAACATCGGCTGCACCACGTAGCCGAAGAGGATCAGCGCCAGCGGGAAGACCAGCAGGTACGGAAACCAGGGCGAGTTGGCGTTGAGGCCACGCCGGGGCCGGTCGACCTTCGGCGGGACGGGATCCTGGGTGACCGGCGGCACGGTCGCCGCACTCGGCGCGGCGGGAATGGTACTCACGGCGTCACCTCAGTTCGCGACTGCGGGGCTCGCAAAACCGGCTCACTCCTCGCGCTCACGGGCGTCACCTCAGTTCGCGACTGCGGGGCTCGCAAAACCGGCTCACTCCTCGCGCTCACGGGGTGACCACCCACATGCGCTGGCGGTTGAGTCGCAGGCCGACCTGGTCGCCGACGGCGATGCCGTCCGGGACGTCGATCGCGGCGACCTGCACCGGCTCGCCGGCCACCTCGACCACGAGGTTGGTGGCCATGCCGGTGAACTCCACCTCGGTCACCCGGCCGGTCAGCGCGCCGACCTCGGTGGCCGAGGTGAGGCCGAGGTGCTCGGGGCGTACCGAGACCAGGGCGGTGTCCCCGGCGCGCAGGCCGTGGTCGGTGGGGGCGGCGACGGCGGTCTCGCTGCCGTCGGGCAGGCCCACGGTGACCGTCTCGGCGGCGGCGGTGACCACCGGCAGGCTGAGCACGTTGCTGCGGCCGATGAACCGGGCCACGAAGGCGGTCGCCGGCCGGTGGTAGATCTCCTGCGGGGCGCCGATCTGCCGGACCCGGCCGGACTCCATCACGGCGATCCGGTCGGACATCGCCATCGCCTCGGACTGGTCGTGGGTGACGTAGATGGCGGTGGTGCCGGCCTCCTGCTGGATGCGCCGGATCTCCACCCGGGTCTCCTCGCGCAGCTTGGCGTCGAGGTTGGACAGGGGCTCGTCGAGCAGCAGGGTACGCGGCCGGATGACCAGCGCGCGGGCCAGCGCCACCCGCTGCTGCTGGCCACCGGAGAGCTGGTCGATCCGGCGGTCGCCGTAGCCGGCGAGGTGCACCTGGCCGAGGGCCTCCTCGATCCGCCGGGCGGACTCGGCCCGCCCCACCTTGCGGATCTTCAGCCCGTACGCGACGTTCTGCGCGACGGACATGTGCGGGAAGAGGGCGTAGTTCTGGAACACCATGCCGGTGTCGCGCTTGTTCGGCGGCCGGTGGGTGACGTCCTCCGTGCCGAACCGGATCCGCCCCGAGGTGGGGAAGTAGAACCCGGCCACCATCCGCAGGGTGGTGGTCTTGCCGCAGCCGCTCGGCCCGAGCAGGGTGAAGAACTCCCCGGCGGCGATGCTGATGTCGACGTCGTCGACGGCAGCGGTGTCGCCGGCACGCGCGAAGCGCTTGCTCACCGACTCCAGCGTGACATCGATCATGATGTCCTCTCCTTCATGCGGTACCGGACCTGGCCGGGCGGGGTGGCGGGACCGGGCCCGTGGGCACGGGGAAACGGATGACGGTTGCGAAGACGGGCCGCCCGGTGGGCGGCGCGACGGGTGGTGCCGGGGGCGGGACGGCCCCCGGCACCCGTACGGGGTCAGCCCTTGTTCTTGATCTGGCTGTTCCAGTGGTTGATCCACTCGGTCTCGTTCTTGCCGATGATGTCCCAGTTGACGTCGAGCGGCTTGAGGTTGAGCTGGGCCAGCCACTCCGGCTGCTGGGCGATCTCCACGGCCGGGATCTGGTAGTAGTCCTTGGCCAGGTCGGCGCGGAGCGTGTCGTCGAAGAGGAACTCGATGAACTTCTGCGCGCCGGCGCTGTTGCCGCCCTTGACCGCGGCGAGCCCGTCGACCAGCACCGGGGCGCCGGAGGCCGGCATCACGTAGCCGAACGGCATGTTGGACTGGTTGGCCTGCAGCAGGATGTCCTGCAGGTTCCAGGCGCTCAGCGTGCCCTGCTGGCGGGAGAGCTTGAGGTAGAGGTCGGCCGGGTTGGCCGCGTACGCGCCGGTGTTGGCGTCGAGCTTCTTGAGCCAGTCGTAGCCGGGCTGCGGGTTGCTGCCGTCCGGCGACTGCCGCATGATCATCGCGGCGTAGATCGACCGCATGGTGCCCGAGGCGGCCACGTCGCGGATGACGATCTTGTCTTTCCACTCCGGCTTCAGCAGGTCGTCCCAGTCCTTCGGGGCCTGCTCCGGGGTGAGCGCCTTGTTGTTGTACATGATGACCTCGGGCAGCAGGATCTCACCGAACCAGCGACCCTCGGCGTCCTTGTACTTGGCGTCCATCTTGCCGGCGAACGCGGGCTGCCAGGCGGTGAGCAGGTCCTCACCGGCACCGGCGGACAGCCCCTGCTGGGTGCCGCCCCACCAGACGTCGGCCTGCGGGTTGGCCTTCTCGGCCCGGACCCGCTCCAGGATCTCCTGGGCGCCCAGGTTGAGGATCTCCACCTTCCCCTTGTACTCGGGGTACTTGGCGGTGAACTTGTCCACGACGAAGGTGGAGACCTTCTTGTCGCGGGCGGTGTAGATCGTCAGCTTCTCCGTCTCACCCGCGGCGGTGTCGTCCGAGCCGCCACCGCAGGCGGTGCCGGCGGCGAGGACGGTGGCGAGCGCTCCGGCGAGCAGAAGTCGACGTCTCATGGGGTACCTCCGAGGGGTTGGGGAGAAGTGAGGCAGGGCAGGTCAGGGGGCCGGTAACAGGGTGGGCAACCCGGCTGCGGCGGCGGAGAGGGCGTAGCTGACCGCGCCGTGCAGCACGGCCCGGTCGCCGAGGACGGCCCGGCGTACCTCGGTGGTGCTGGGTGCGGCGGCGGTGACCAGGTCCTGGAGCCGGCCGACGGCGGCGTCGTCGAGGTCGGCGGCGGCACCGCTGAGCAGCACCCGCCCCGGGTCGATGACGCAGACGCAGGAGACGATCAGCCGGGACCAGGCGTGCAGCAGTTCGTCGAGGTAGCCGGCGGCGCGCGGATCGGTGACGGCCAGCTCGACCAGCGCGCGTACCGGCGACTCGGGGCGGCGGCCGGGGGCCAGCGCGACCACCCGTTCGGCGATCGCGTTCTCCGACCAGCGCGCCTCGAACGGGCCGATGCCGTCGTGTCCCCGGCCGGCCGGGTCCAGCGGCAGGAAACCGACCTCGCCGGCCGCGCCCCGGGCCCCCCGCCGGACCTGGCCGTCGAGCACCAGGCCCGCGCCGATGCCGTCGGCGACGTGCAGCAGCAGCAGGTCGGCGACGTCGGTGCCGGCGCCGGCGGCGTGTTCGCCGGCCGCCATCAGGTTGACGTCGTTGTCCACCACCACGGGTACGCCGAGCGTCCGCTGGACCGACTCCCCTATCGGACGGCCCTCGATCTGGCCGACCGAGGGGGCGAGCCGGACCGCGCCGCCGGAGATGACGCCGGGCGCGGCGATGGCCACCCCGCGCAGCGCCGGCAGCCCGTCGCCGGCCAGTTCGGGCACCGACCGGCAGATGGTGTCGACGATGTCGCCGGTCAGCCGGACCGTGCGGTGGGCGACCACCGCGCCGTCGCTGTCGGCGATCTCGCAACTGATCCGGGACGGTTCCAGCGAGACGGCGGCGACCAGTTCGGCGCGGGGGTTGAACTCCAGCATCGCCCGGGGACGGCCGGCCCGGGAGGCACCCGGACCGCGTTCGATCAGGTAACCCTCGGCGATCAGGTCACGCACGAGCGGGGTGAGCGTCGCGGGGCTCAGGCCGGTGAGCTCGGTCAGCTCGGCCCGGGAGAGCACCCGGACCTGGCGGGCGGTGGAGATCACGGAAAGCCGCTTGATCTCCTTCGACCGCTCCCGGCTCACCGGGCTCGTTGGTGGCGTCACCACGTCTGTCACACTTCCTTCCTACGGCGAACGAATTAAAGAGTCAAGTAACAAGTCCGTCTCGACCAGCACGCAGACGGCACCGGAGCAGCGACGACATCCGCGATGGGGCCGACGCCCGGGACGGGCCGGCCGTGGCGGAATCTCACCGGACATCCCGGACAGGGCGTACTTTATTTCTTCTGCAAAGAAAGAAATACCTTCCAAAGCATTGACGTGCCGCTGCGGTGGTCCCTAGCGTCACCGGGCGAAGGCCTTCCAGTGTGTACGGAACCCGTACCGCTGCCGTACCCGGTGCACCGCGTCCGACGACGCCCACCGTTCCCGTTCCCGCCGCCTCACCGTCCACCGACGACCCCGCGTCGGACGCCCCGCGTCCGACGCGGACGGTCGCTGCCCGGACACCGTGGTCCCGGAAGGATCCGCATGCGCATCAAGGGTTTCCTGCTACCCACCGCACTCGCCCTGGCTGTGGCCGGGGCGCCCGCCACCGCCGTCGCCGCCCCGGCCGACGTCCGCCCGCCCAAGGCCGTCGACCTCGACGTGCTCTTCGTCAGCGCCCACCCCGACGACGAAGCCGGCAGCCTCGCCACCCTCGGCCAGTGGAAGGAGAAGTACGGCGCCAAGGCCGGCGTCGTCACCATCACCCGGGGCGAGGGCGGCGGCAACGCCGTCGGCCTCGAAGAGGGTCCGCCGCTGGGCATCATCCGCGAACGCGAGGAACGCACCGCGATCGGCAAGGCCGGCGTGGAGAACCTCTACAACCTCGACCGGGTCGACTTCTGGTACACCGCGTCCGCCCCGCTGTCCGAGCAGATCTGGGGCCACGACGACACCCTCGGCCAGATCGTCCGGGTCATCCGGACCACCCGGCCCGAGATCATCATGACGATGAACCCGTCGCCGACCCCGGGCAACCACGGCAACCACCAGCAGGCCGCCCGGTTCGCCGCCGAGGCGTTCGCCGCCGCCGCCGACCCGAACGCCTTCCCCGAGCAGCTCAGCGCCGAGGGGTTGAGCCCGTTCCGGGCCGCGAAGTTCCTGCGCAGCGGCGGCACCGGCACCTCCGCCGCCGGCCCGCAGTGCGCGACCAGCTTCACCCCCACCGTCCCGACCGACCAGGTCTTCGGCGTCTGGGAGGGCACCGAAAGCGCCAACGGGAAGACCTGGGCCGAGATCGAGGTCGACGCCCGCCGGGAGTACGTCACCCAGGGCTGGGCCGGCACCGCCGCCGCCCCCACCGACCCGACCAAGATCCGGTGCGACTTCTACACCCTGATCGACAGCCGCGTCCCGTACGACCCGGCGGACACCTCCCCGGAGGCGATCCTGCGCGGCTCGGTGCTGCCGCCGGTGACCGGTGGCCTGCCCAAGGGCACCGAGCTGTACCTCACCACCGACCGGTTCGACCTGGCCCCCGGCGCGACCGTCGAGGTCACCGCGCACCTGCGCGCCCCGCACAACCGCGCCCTGGTCAAGCCCCGGATCGACCTGCGGCTGCCGGCCGGCTGGAAGGCCAAGGGCTCCGGCGTGCTCGCCAACGACGTGCCGTCGGGCAAGGAGCGGACCCGCAAGTTCACCGTCACCGTTCCGGCCGACGCCGACACGAACCAGCAGCAGCTCATCGGGGCCACCCTGACCACCCGCCAGGGTGCCGGGCGCACCGACCGGGCCGTCCGGGTGGTCGCCGACGTCCGGGGCACCCTGGAGCCGCTGCCCGAGGTGGGCACGTTCCGCACCTGGGCCGGTGACGGCGGATACCCGCAGTTGGACACCCTGATCAAGCCGGTGCTCACCATCGGCTCCGGCAAGCAGCGGTCGGTCCGCATCGACCTGCGCAACCACGGCCGGGTCAGCCGCTCCGGCACCGTCACCCTCGGCCTGCCGGCCGGCTTCACCGCCGACGCGGCCACCAAGAGCTACCCCGCGCTGGCCCCCGGCGCGACCGGGGCGGTCACCTTCACCGTCACCAACACCGACGCCACCCTGCCGACCGCCAACGAGGGCGGCACGGACGGCGACTGCGGCATCACCATCACCACCACCAGCGCCGCCGGCAGCACCGTGGAGACCGGCGCACTGGAGATCGTGCCGACCACCGAGGTTCCGGCCGCCGGGGCCGGCACCGTCGACGGGGTCGCCTCGCCCGGCGAGTACCCCGGCCCGGAGCTGGACTTCTCCCGCATCTGGGAGGGTCAGGCCACGACCCCGCAGGACGCCTCGGCGACCGGTCGGATCGCCTGGACCGCCGACGGGCTGAAGGTGATCGTCCAGGTCACCGACGACGTGCTGGGCAAGAAGGTGGTCCCGCAGGACTGCAAGCGGCAGCGCCGTACCGACAGCGTGGAGATCATCGTCGACCCGAAGGGGAACTCGACGGACACCTCGACCGTGTTCAAGGCGGGCATCTTCCCGATCACCGACGACCCGGCCAACGGCAACCCGCCGTGCTGGCAGCGTGACGCCGACAACCGGCAGGGCCCGGGGGCGACCACCGCACCGGGGATGACCGTGGTCAGCAAGGTCAGCTCCCCGTACACCGGCTACACCATCGAGACGATGATCCCGTTCGCGGTGCTGCCCGACGCGGTGGACCCGGCCCGGATGGGCTTCAACGTGCTGGTCTACGACTCGGACACCCAGGACCTCAGCTCGCAGTCCCGGCTGGGCTGGTCCACCTTCACCGGCGTCCGGGCCGACCCGTACCGCTACGGCCTGGCCACCCTGCCCGGCTACCAGCCGGCGGCCCGGCAGCCCAGCACGCCGGTGTTCCCGGACACCTCGGCGCGCAGCGTGCACAGCCCGCAGACCATCGCCCAGTCGGCCGTGGACGGGGTGGCCCCGGCCGCCGTGCCGAGGCTGAAGAACTCGGCGCTGCGGCTGACCTCGGCCCACCGGGTCACCGACGGCGTGCAGGTCACCCTGCGTGCCGACCGGGCCGGAACCGCCTACCTGTACGCCTGGGACGGCGACACGGCCCGGGGCGAGCACACCGTACGGCTGGCCGCCGGTGACCGGGTCACCGTGACGGTCCCGGTCAGCGGGGGCACCCCGACGTCGCTGCTGGCCGCCTTCGAGTCCGGTGGCGCGGCAGTGGCGCAGCAGGTCCCGCTGAACTGATCCGCCACCGCGTGACCCGTGGCCGGTCGTCGACTCCGTCGGCGGCCGGCCACGCCGGTGTCAGGGGTCAGCCGGTGCAACTGGTGGCGGGCAGCCCGGTCAGCGGCATCGGGGAACGACCGGTGGGGCGGGCCTTGCCGGCCAGCACCCCGGCGAGCGCCGTCATCGAAGCCCGGCTGGACGAGTAGGTCGCCAGCAGGGTCGGCGAGGTCGCCTTCTCCAGCACGTACGGGGTGTCCATCGCCACGGTGACCGCCGCGTCGGCGGCGAGATCCTTCGGGCCGTCGCCGTAGCCGACCAGGTGCACCCGGGTGCCGCCCTTGGCCACCACCCGCACGCCCGCAGCGGTCAACGCCGCGGTGAGCGTCGCCCGGGTCTTGTCCCGCCCGTCGGAGGTGGTGACGGTGACCGGGCCGGACACCGCGACGCCGCACTTCCCGCGCAGCTGGGTGACCGCCGCGGCGGCCAGCGCGGTGGCGGCGGCCCGGTGCGGGGCGCTGTCGAGCGTGGACATCGCCGGCGTCGGCCGGTCGGCGAGCCGGAACTTCATGGTCAACACCCGGGTGACCGCCGCCACCAGCCGGTCCCGGGGCAGCGAGCCGTCGCGCAGCGCGGCCAGCAACCCGTCGTACGCCTGGCCGACGTTCGGGGTCATCAGGATCAGGTCGTTGCCGGCGAGCAGGGCCTTCACCGCCGCCTCGCCCGGCGGGTAGCGCTTGGCCGGCGGCATGTTCATCCCGTCGGTGATCACCACCCCCTGGAAGCCCAGCTCGCCGCGCAGCACGTCGGTGAGCAGCTTGCGGGAGAAGGTGGCCGGGGTGCCCGGGTCCACGGCGGTGACGTCGAGGTGCGCCGACATCACCGCCATCGCCCCGGCGTCGATGCCGGCCCGGAACGGCGGGAAGGCCGTGGCGTCCAGCTCGGCCCGGGGCTGGCCGACCACCGGGACCTCCTGGTGCGAGTCGGCGGCGCTGAGCCCGTGCCCGGGGAAGTGCTTGACGCTGGCCGCCACCCCGGCGCTCTGCAACCCCTGGACCGCGCCCGCGACCTGCGCGGCGGCCCGCTTCGGGTCCGCGCCGAAGGACCGCGAGCCGATCACCGTGCTGCGGGTGGCCAGGACGTCGGCGACCGGGGCGAAGTCCAGGTTCACCCCCATCGCGGCCAGCTCGGTGCCGGCGGCCTTCCAGGCGGCCTCGGTCCGGGCCGGGTCGTCGGCCGCCCCGGCGGCCAGCGCGCTGGGCAGCGTGGTCACCCCGTCGGTGATCCGGGTGACCACCCCGTACTCCTGGTCGGTGCCGACCAGGAAGGGCGCCGGGCCGGCCGCCAGCTTCCCGGCGGCCTCGCGCAGCCCGGCGGTCAGCTTCTTCACCTGGGCCGGATTGTCGACGTTGGTGGTGGACTGGTTGCCGGAGGTGGGGTCGTCGGCGCTGAACCCGACCAGGATCAGCCCGCCGAGCCGGTACTTCGCGATCATCTGGGCGGGGGTGTCGACCCCGGCGAGGGCCTGGTTGCCGGCGGCCGAGCCGGGGGTCACCGTCGTCGCCGAACTGCCGTACGCGTACGGCATCAGCACCTGGCCCACCAGGTCCTCGTCGCCGAGGGTGCCGGCCAGCGCGGCGGCCCGGCCGGCGGGGTCGTCGGCGGCGACGGACGCGGTGGACGTCGGGGTGGCTTCGGGGCGGACCGGCGCGGGAGCCTGTCCCTCCCCCGCGCATCCGGAGGCGAGCAGCGCGGTCAGGGCGGTGACGGCGACGCCGGCACGTCGCGGGGAGATCGGCACCCGGCCCATCCAACCCCCGCCGGAGATCAGCGGCAACCCGACCAGGTCAGGCGGTGGGTGCGGAGTGCCCCTCCCCGACCGGGTGTCCGGCTCACCGGCGGGTCCCGGGCGGGACGCGGCCGGTCCGGGTGAGCGGATTCACCCGGCGCCACCGCCCGGCGGGCGGCTACCCCTGGCTGGCCGCTCGCCGTGAAATCCAGCCGAAACGGGTCGGCCCGGGCGTGCGTGCGCCTCGGGTGGGGACGACCTCTCAGAGAGCCTTATGCCTGTCCGTCATATCTATGACGGACAGGCATAAGGCTCTCTGCGGGACGTGGCTCCGGGAGTAGCCGACACGGGGTCGTCGGCGGGGTGCCCGGAGACGAGACCGGTGGGCATCAGGCATCGCACGGAGACGGGCCGGCAGGTGCCGACACCCGGACGGTCACGCCGACCGCATCGGCACATGCGACGGCGCGCGGGCGGGCTGCGGTCAGCCGACCCGGGTCAGCAGGGTCACCGGCGCGCCGTCCCCGGCGTAGCGGTAGGGCTCCAGCTCGGCGTCCCAGGCGGTGCCCATCGCCTTGTCCAGGGCGTGCGCCAGGGCCTCCGGGCGTACCGAGGCCATGATGCTGCGCAGCCGGTCCTCGCCGAGCTGGATGTCGCCGGCGGCACCCACCGCGGCCCGGAACAGGCCCCGGCCGGGCACGTGCATGAAGCGTTCGCCGTCCGCGCCGGTGCTGGGTTCCTCGGTCACCTCGAAACGGATCATGGGCCACTGCCTCAGGGCAGCAGCCAGCTCGGCACCCGTCCCCGGCCGGCCGGTCCATCCGCACTCGGCCCGGCGGGCGCCGGGATCGACGGGCTGAGCCGTCCAGTGCAGGTTGACCGGCGCGGCGAGGACGCGCGCGATCGCCCACTCGACGTGCGAGCACACGGCGAGCGGGGTCGAGTGGACGTATACGACGCCACGCGTTGGCACGGTGACCTCCCGGAGGGCGAGGTGCGTCTTCCCCTACGACCTCGACACCCGAGTGGCTGTTGCCACACATGATGACTGCTGTGACGGATGGTGCGCCAGGGAATCGGAAAATTCGCCGGCGGGAAATACCCGGACCGGTGACCGGGGTTGTGCACTCCGACGGGCACGGTGAGCTGCCAGGCACCGTGGTCGTGTATATTTCTCTGGGCGGTTCTGTGCCGTCGCACCACTTCGCGGGCCGACGACCCACCCGGGCGTCCGACGACCACCGAGCGTCAGACGACCACCGGGCGTCACCCGCTACAGCCCCCGGACGTTCCCCGTCCTCCCGTACGTCTTGCAAGGAGCATCTCCGTGGCGAGCAACACCTCGAAGACCGCGCGCGCGTCAGTCCGGGCCGGCCAGGCTGGCCAGGGTGGCGCCCTCAGCGTGCTGGGCGAGTTCAAGTACCTCATCCCGCTCAACGGCGGCAAGCACGCCTACGTGCGGAACCTGACCAACGGCAAGACCGCGCACCTGCGTACCGACTCCGACGCCTTCGTCGAGGAGATCCGGACGCTGGCCACCGCCGGTCACGCCGCCAAGATCCGCGCCGAGATCAGCAACCTCGCCGCCACCCACCCCGACCACGGGTGGGACAAGACCGAGAAGCGTCTCGTCGAGGCCGGCGTCTTCGAGGGCTGAGCCCTCCCCCAGCACGACCGCAACCGCCCGTCGGGTCACCCCGGCGGGCGGTTGCGCGTCTGCGCCGGCCGGGTCAGGCTCCGTCGTCGAGCAGGGTGACCTCGCCGGTGTCCAGGTCGTACAGGGCGCCGACGACGTCCACCCCACCCGCCGCGACCGGGCCGGCCAGCATGTCGTCGGCGCGCAGCGCCCGCACCGTACGGCGGACGTGCCGGCGTACGGCCAGCGGGTGCACGGCCGGGTCGTGCGGCCCCGCCTCGGTCACCGCCGGGGTGATCCGCTCGACCAGGTAGCCCAGGTCACCGTCCGGACGCCGGCCCGTCCGCACGCTGTCCACCGTCGCGGCGACCGCGCCGCACCGTTCGTGCCCCAGCACCATCACCAGGGTGACCCCGAGCTGCGCCACCACGTACTCGATCGAGCCCCGCACGGCCCGGTCGAGCACGTGTCCCCCGGTACGGATCACGCAGATCGACCCGAAGGTCTGGTCGAAGATCGCCTCCAGCGGCACCCGTGAGTCGATGCAGCCGAGCAGCACCGCGTACGGCTGCTGGTCGCCGGAGGCCACGGCTGCGGCGGCGGTCACGTCGTGCCCGTGGACCGGTCGGCCGCTGACGAAGCGCCGGTTGCCGGTGAGCAGATCGGCCAGCGCCGCCCGGGGGGTGCGCGCGGCCCGGGGCGGCCCGGCGTCGGCGGACGGCCGGTCGGGGGTCCGGGCGGCCCCGGTGGGCGGACTCGGCATGGCTACAGACTGACCGCCGGGCCGACCTCGTGCGGGCGGGTCGGGAATCTTCTCACCGACACGGTTGGCGTGGTCTGATGTCGGGTAGCCGGTGTTACCGCCGGGTTACGCCGGTGAATGTGTCCCGGGTGCCTGGGAGGTGGCGATGCCGGAGCGACGGGAGTTGCGGCTGCCCGACGGGGTACGCCTGCACGTCGAGGTGACCGGCCCGGTCGGGGCCGAGGTGACCGTGGTCCTGCTGCACGGCTGGACGCTCGACGGTCGGGCCTGGCACCGGCAGCTCACCGACCTGCGCACCCGCTTCGGCGACCGGATCCGGGTGGTCACCTACGACGCCCGGGGGCACGGCCGGTCCAGCTGCATGGCGCTGCGCACGGCGACCCTGGCCCAGCTCGGCGACGACCTCGCGGCGGTGCTGGACGAGGTCGCCCCGGCGGGGCCGGTGCTGCTCGTCGGGCACTCGATGGGCGGGATGACGGTGATGGAGTACGCCCACCGGCATCCGGCCCACTTCGCCGCCCGTACGGCCGGGCTGGTCTTCGTCTCCACCACCGCCGAGGGGCACACCCACACGGTGTACGGTCTGTCGCCGCGGATCGCCCGGCTGATCCGGCTCGCCGAGACCACCGGGGCGGGGGTGCTGGCCCGGTGCGGCTCGTGGCGGCCACCTCGTCCGCTGCTGCGCGCCCTCGCGCCGAGCATCCGGTGGATGCTCTTCGGTGACCGGTGCTCCGGCTCCGACATCCGCCTGGTCACCTCGGCGGTGGCCCGCGCGTCGCTGCGCTCGATCGGTGGTTTCCGCGCCTCGATCGGTGCCCAGCACCGGCTGGCCACCCTGGCCGCGTTGGCGCACCTGCCGGCGGCGGCACTGGTCGGTGACCGGGACCGGTTGACCCCGCCGCCGTGCGCGGAGTCGATCGCGGCGGCGCTGCCGGCCACCGAGCTGACCGTCTGCCCGGGTGCCGGGCACATGCTGATGATGGAACGCCCGGACGAGGTGAACGCCGCCCTCGCCGGGGTGCTGCACCGGGTGTTGACCGCCGGCCGGCGAGCCGGGCGCGACCCTGCGGACCAGGTCACGGCCGCCGCGCCGCCGCCGCCCGGTCCTCGCCGGCCCGCCGTCGTCCCGGCGAGGACCGGGCCGACCGGCTGAACCGCCGGGCGACACACGGCCCCCGCCCCCGGCCACGTCCACCCACTTCCCCGGTCGGTCCGGGACGGGGAAGGACCACCGGCCTGGGGCCCCGTGGAGGTGGTGGAGGTCGCCGGACGGGTATCGCCCCGACGCGGGGTGGGCGGGTGCCCGTACCCTCATTCCGCCTGGCATGCACCCGTGCCCGGCGTCGCCGTCGCACAGGAGCCGGTACGTTGACCGACCAGACCACCCTGGAACAGGAGATCGCCGCCGAACAACGGCATCTCGACCGGGTGTACGCCCGGCTCGCCGAGCTGCGTCGCGCGGCGGCCCGCGCCGAGCGGGACGGCTACCGGATGGCCGGGGTCGGTACCTTCGGTGCGCTGGTGGAGCGGGACGCCATGGTGTTCCACGCCGCGCAGCGGCGGCACCTGTTGGACGCCGAGCACGAGGGGCTGGTCTTCGGCCGGCTGGACCTGCGCGACCGGCAGGTGCTGCACGTCGGACGGCTCGGGGTGCGCGGTGACGACGCCGAGACGCTGGTGGTGGACTGGCGGGCCCCGGCCGCCGCCGCCTTCTACCGGGCCACTCCGGCGGAGCCGCTGGGCGTGGTGCGGCGGCGCACGATCAGCTCGTCGGACGAGAAGGTCACCCGGATCGAGGACGACCTGCTCGACCCGGAGGCCGCCCCGCCGGACATGCCGGTGGTGGGTGACGGGGCGCTGCTGGCGACCCTGTCCCGGGCGACCGGTCGGGGGATGCGGGACATCATCGCGACCATCCAGCGGGAGCAGGACGAGGCGATCCGCTCCCCCGGTTCGGGGGTCACCATCGTCTCCGGTGGGCCGGGCACCGGGAAGACGGCGGTGGCCCTGCACCGGGCGGCGTACCTGCTCTATGCCGACCGCAGCCGGTACGGCGGCGGCGGCATCCTGGTGGTGGGCCCGTCGGCGGTCTTCGTGGAGTACATCGCCTCGGTGCTGCCGTCGTTGGGTGAGGAGACCGCCACCCTGCACTCGCTGGGGTCGCTGTTCCCCGGCATGTCGGCGACCCGTACGGACGGGCCCGAGGTGGCGGCGGTGAAGGGTTCGCTGCGGATGCGTCGGGTGTTGGAGCGGGCGGCCCGGGACGCGGTGCCGGACGGCCCGCAGGAGCTGCGGCTGCTCTACCGGGGGACGCTGCTGCGGTTGGAGCGGCGTGAGCTGGACGGCATCCGGGACCGGGCGTTGCACCGGGGGGCCCGCCGTAACGAGGTGCGCCGGGTCGGCTTCGACGGGGTGCTCGCCGCGCTCTACGCGCAGGCCCGTCGGTCGGCGGTCAGTGGGCTGCCCGAGCAGCGTGCCTTCGAGGACGAGATCATCGAGCGGCCGGAGTTCCGGGAGTTCCTCAAGGCGTGGTGGCCCCGGCTGCATCCGCGGCACGTGCTGGGCTGGCTGGCCCGCCCGGAACGGCTGCACCGGTACGCGGCCGGCATCCTCTCCCGGGCGGAGATCGGGTTGCTCGTCGCGGCGTACCGGTCGTTGGACGTCGAGGGGTTGACGGTGGCCGACATCGCCCTGCTCGACGAGTTGGACGCCCTGCTGGGCCGGCCGGTGCGGCCGAAGAAGGCGAACCGGGACCCGTTCCAGCTGGCCGGCGGTGTGCGGGAGCTGAGCACGTTCGGTGAGCGGCAGCGCGCGGCCCGGGCGGCGGCCCGGGAACGGCCCGAGGACTACCGGGACTACGCGCACGTGGTGGTGGACGAGTCGCAGGACGTCTCGCCGATGCAGTGGCGGATGGTCGGCCGGCGTGGTCGGCTCGCCTCCTGGACGGTGGTGGGTGATCCGGCGCAGACCGCCTGGACGGGCGACCAGCAGGAGTTGGACCGGGCCCGGGACCAGGCGCTGGGCCGGCGGCGGCGGCACCGGTTCACGCTCTCCACCAACTACCGCAACTCGGCGGAGATCTTCGCGGTGGCGGCGGCGGAGATCCGCCGGCTCTATCCCGACCTGGAGTTGCCGAGTGCGGTGCGGTCCACCGGGGTGGAGCCGGTGGCGCTGCACGTGCCGGCGGCGGAGTTGGCCCCGGCGACGGTGGACGCGGTGGACGCGGTGCTGGCCGAGGTGGCCGGGACGGTCGGCGTGATCACGCCGGTGCCGCGCCGCGACGAGGTCGCCGGCTGGTTGGGCGACCGGGGCGGGGCGCGGCTTCAGGTGGTGACGAGTCTCCAGGCCAAGGGCATGGAGTACGACGGGGTGGTGCTGGTCTGCCCCGGGGAGATCCGGGCCGATCCGGGCTCGGGGGTACGGACGCTCTACGTCGCGTTGTCCCGGGCCACCCAGCGCCTCACCACCATCGACCCCACCGGCTGAGCCACCGGCCCCGATCGGCCCGGCCCCTGGTCGAGGGCCCCACCGACGTTTCCGGGTCGTCGGCGACCCCGCTGGTCGTGCTGGGTCGTCGGCGACCCCGCTTCGTGCTGGGTGGAAGGCCCCTGCTGTCGCTCCTGGCCGAAGGCCCGGCCGTCACTTGCATACATAGCGATGTGAGCATAGATTGGACCGGGTCCGCAGCGGCGACGGAAGGTGTGGACGTGGGCGCAGGTCATGACCACAGTGCGACGGTCAGTAACGCCGCACACCGGCACCGCGGTCGACTCTGGGCGGCTTTCGGACTGCTCGCCGTGTTCATGGTGGTCGAGGCGGTGGCCGCGTTCGGCACCGGCTCACTGGCCCTGCTCTCCGACGCCGGCCACATGTTCACCGACGTCCTCGGCATCGGGATGGCCCTGGCGGCGATCACCGCCACCCGGCGGGCCACGCAGGACCCGCAGCGCACCTTCGGCCTCTACCGGCTGGAGGTGCTCGCCGCGCTGGCCAACGCCGTCCTGCTCAGCGGGGTGGCGATCTACGTGCTGATCGAGGCGGTCCGCCGGTTCGGCGAGCCACCCGAGGTGCTGGCCGGCCCGATGCTGGTGGTGGCGGTGCTCGGCCTGCTCGCCAACCTCGTCGCGTTCGGCCTGCTGCGCGAGGGGGCCAAGGAGAGCATCAACCTGCGCGGGGCGTACCTGGAGGTGGTCGGCGACCTGCTCGGCTCCCTCGGCGTGATCGCGGCGGCGCTGCTGATCGCCGGCACCGGCTGGTGGTGGGCCGACCCGGTGGTCGCCGTGGCGATCGGCGTGTTCATCCTGCCCCGCACCTGGCGGCTCGGGCGGGCGGCGGTGCGCATCCTGGTGCAGGCCGCCCCGGAGCATCTCCCGGTGACCGCCGTACACGACCGGTTGACCGCCGTGCCCGGCGTCGCCGAGGTGCACGACCTGCACGTCTGGACGCTCACCTCCGGCATGGACGTCGCCTCGGCCCACCTCACCCTGGCCGGCGACGCCGAGGCCGGCACCGTGCTCGCCGCCGCCCGTGGCGCCCTGCGGGAGGACTTCCACATCGAGCACGCCACTCTCCAGATCGAGCCCCGAGCGACCCCAGGAGCATGCGGCCCGACCCACTGGTGACCCCCGGCCGCCGCCCTGCGACCGGGCCGCCGTCTCGTGCCCGGCGGTCCGGCGCTGCGCGACCCGGCCACCGCCTGCGCGACCCGGCCACCGCCTGCGCGACCCGGCCGGCGCCTCCGCCCGGCAGCCCACCGCCCGCGACCCGACCACCGTCTCGTGCCCGGTGGTCCGGCTCACTCTCCGGGAATCGCGCTGTAGATCAACGGCAATTTGCACCGTTCGCACCTTTTGGCAGTATTCACTCTCGTACCCTCAGTCACGAGGTAGGCAGCTGTCCCACGCGTACCGGTAGGCTCGGCTCCGGCCACCGCCAGGCGGCGCCCACCGGCGCCGGCAGTGGCCGCCGCCTAATCGCCCACCAGGGCGAACCGGGGAACCACGTTCCTGGGGTGCATCCGCGTCAGCGGTAGGGATCTTCCGTCCCGAACCCGTCAGCTAACCCGGTCGGCGGCTGACGGAAGGACATCACATGCACGTACGCACCACCACGCGACTACTGGCCGCAGTCGTCACGGCGCTCGCCCTGGGCGTGTCGTCCGCGCCGTTCAGCCCGGCCGTCGCCGCGCCCACCACCCTCCTCGCCGCCCCCGGCGACGACGAGGAGGGCGGCACCCCGGCCCTGCGCGACCAGCTCGACGCGGCCAGCAAGGGGTGGCTCGACGCGAAGACCGCCCTCGAGCGCTCCACCCGACGTCAGCAGGAGTTGGACGGCCAGCTCAAGACCATCGAGGCGCAACTGGTCACGCAGACCGGCAAGGTCGGCGAGATCGCCGGAGCGGCCTACCGCACCGGCCGCCTCGGGCCGATGTCCGCCCTGCTCAACAGCAACAGCCCCGGTGGCTTCATGGACCGCGCGTCGGCATTGGAGACGGTCGCGGCCCGGGAGGACCAGGAACTGCGCAAGATGATCGAGACCCGGGACCAGGCCGCCCGGACCCGGGCCGCCGTCAGTCGGGAGATCACCGAGCAGCGCAAGCAGGTCGCCACCATGGGCAAGCGGAAGGATCAGGCCGAACGCGCGCTGGCCGTGGCCGCCGCCGACAAGCCGGCCCCCACCTCCTCCAACGACTCCGGCAGTTCGGAGGGCACGTCCAGCAGCAACGCCAAGGGGGCGCCCCGCAACTCCGACGGTTCCTGGCCGTCCGAGTCGTGCAGCGTCAACGACCCGACCCCGGCCAACGGCTGCATCACCCCGCGTACCCTCAACGCCCTCCAGCAGGCCAAGGCGGCCGGTTTCACCCGGTACGTCTCCTGCCACCGTCCCAGTGGTTCCGGTGAACACCCCAAGGGCCGCGCGTGCGACTTCGCCGCGCAGAAGAACGGCTTCGGCGGGGTGGCCAGCGGCGGCGACCGGACGTACGGCAACAACCTCGCCGCCTACTTCATCCGTAACGCCGACCGGCTCGGCGTGCTCTACGTGATCTGGTTCAAGCGGATCTGGCTGCCGAGCAGCGGTTGGAAGGCGTACAGCGGGGGCAACGGCGACCCGTCCAGCGACCACACCAACCACGTGCACCTGTCGATGTACTGAGCTGGCCCGGTGGCCCGTCCACGACGGGCCACCGGAACACCGCCGACGGCCCACCGGAACACCGCCCGACGGCAGGGGCGGGCCCGGTGCCGCAGGTCGGCCCCGGGTCAGCCGGCGGCAGACGGGTCGCCGGCCCGGCCGTCCAGCACCGCGCCGAGCCGGCTGGCCAGCCCCAGGTGAGCGGAGCGGGCCTGCCGGAAGGCGTACCCGAACAACGGTGCCGGCGCGGCGAGGGTGATCTCCACGTCGATCCGCAGCAGGTCACCCTCCGTCCGCAGCCGGGTGTGGTTGCGGACCGTGGTGCCCGGCTGCTGTCGGGCCACCGTCACGATCTCGTCGTCGCCGACCTGCAGCACATCCGCCTGATAGGTGACGGGAAACCGCAGCGGCCCCAACTCCAGCCGGTCGGTGACCGCATAGCTGGCCAGGGCGCCCGGCCGGGCGGGCAACCGCCGCACCCGGACGATCAGGGGATGCAGTTCCTCCTGCCGGGACAGGTCGCTCAACAGCGCCACCGCGTCCGCCTGTGCGCAGCGCGCCTGCACCGTGTAGCTGAAGCTCTCCCGCCGGACCACCGGGCCTCCTGACCGTCGTCGGTCGCACGATCGTGCCGCACCCGGGACGGACTGGCAACGTCCCAGGCCAGCGGGGTCAGGCGGGGCCGGTGGTGCGGTCAGGCGCCGGGCAGCACCTCGGGGGTGGCGGCACCGGCGAAGTACGGCTCCGGAGCGCCGAAGAGACCGAGCAGACCGGTGACCCAGAGCTGCCGGTGCACGAACCGGCTCGGTTCGGTGACGATCAACTTGACCCCACTGACCTCGGCGGTCTGGAACCCGGCGACCATCGCGCTGATCCCGACGGAGTCGATGAAGGTGACCAGTCGCATGTTGAGCTCGATCCGGGCGGGCCGGCCCTTGGCCAGCACCTCGGCGATCGCCTCACGTACCTCGTAGGCGGTGTCGACATCGATCTCGCCACGAGGGGCGATCTCGATGACACCGGCCGGCAGGACCGACTTCACGATCGACAGGCTCACGCGAGCACCTCCACTCGCCCGTCCCCGGGCGCCTCATCAGTACGCGGGCCGCGACCGAGAGTATTCCTCCGACGGCCTCGGTCGCCACCCCTCGGGATGAGCAATTCGCGGATCCGGACGGACCGGGCCGTCCTTTCCCGCACCGTTGCTGGTCCTGTTCTCTCCGACGAACGGCTCAGCTGGACCGTTCCAACCGTCCCAGAGTAGCGGTCCGGGTCCACTCCGAGCCGGATGCGGAGGGTCGGGCGAGCCCCGTCCGGCCTCCCGTCGCTGGTTGTGCCTGGTGCCTAGCCTGGGCGAGAGATGGGTCACCACGATCGAGGAGACGGATCGATGCTCAAGAGACTGCTCGGCCTGGCCGGCGTCGGCGCACTGCTCGCTCTCGTGCTCGCCTGCGGCTTCGGCGGTGGCGGGGACGACGACGATGACGACGACGGCGACGACGATTTCGCCCGCGCGACGTCGGTGGTCCTGGTCCGCTAGCCCCGTGCCGTGGGGGCCGGGGGGCCCGGGACCCCCGCGGCCCGCCGGCCGGGGCCGGGCGGGGGGC
>NZ_JBEZEK010000036.1:0-51838 GCF_040648835.1 Micromonospora sp. NPDC049081
ACGCCCGGTTACATTCCGAACCCGGAAGCTAAGCCCTCCAGCGCCGATGGTACTGCACTCGGGAGGGTGTGGGAGAGTAGGACACCGCCGGACAACCTTTCAGTCGAGGGCCGCCCCATCCGGGTCGGCCCTCGACTGCGTCGCGCCGTCGGTGGCGCAATCAGGAAGGATTTACCTGTGAGTTCAGGACCGCAGGGCGGAGACCGTCCGCGCCAATATGAAGATCGCTCCGACCGGCCCCAGGGGCGTGACGCCGGCCCTCGGCGGGACGACCGTCCCCCATACCGGGGAGACCGCGACGACCGCGGTGCCTCGCGGGGGGGACCTCGGGGCGGCGACCGGCGCGAGGACGGTTTCCGTTCGGGCCCCCGTACCGGTGACTCCCGGCCCGGCGGTTTCCGTTCCGGTGGGGATTCGCGCGACGGCGGCTTCCGTTCCGGCGACCGACGCGACGGTGGATTCCGACGCGATGGCGACGCCCCGCGCAACGGCGGTGACTCCCGCGAGGGTGGTTTCCGTGGCGGTGACCGTCGTGAGGGTGGCTTCGGTGGGGACCGTCGTGAGGGTGGTTTCCGTTCCGGTCCGCGTGATGGTGATTCCCGTCCCGGTGGTTTCCGGGGTGGGGATCGTCGTGATGATTCGCGTGGTGGGGACCGTGGTGGTTTCCGTTCCGGTCCGCGTGAGGGCGGCTTCCGTGGCGGTGACTCCCGCGAGGGTGGTTTCCGCGGTGGGGACCGTCGCGAGGGTGGCTTCCAAGGTGGGGACCGTCGTGACGGTGGTTTCCGGGGTGGCGAGCGTCGCGAGGGTGCCGCCGGCGGTGAGCGTCGGCCCGGTGGTTTCGGCGGTGGCGATCGCCGCGAGGGTGGTTTCCGGTCCGGTCCGCGTGAGGGCGGCTTCCGTGGCGGTGACTCCCGCGAGGGTGGCTTCCGTGGCGGTGACCGTCGTGAGGGTGGCTTCGGTGGGGACCGTCGTGAGGGTGGTTTCCGTTCCGGTCCGCGTGATGGTGATTCCCGTCCCGGTGGTTTCCGGGGTGGGGATCGTCGTGATGATTCGCGTGGTGGGGACCGTGGTGGTTTCCGTTCCGGTCCGCGTGAGGGCGGCTTCCGTGGCGGTGACTCCCGCGACGGTGATTCCCGTCCCGGTGGTTTCCGTCGGGACGGCGACTCCCGCGAGGGCGGTTTCCGAGGCGGTGACCGTCGGCCCGGTGGTGACTCCCGCGACGGTGGCTTCCGAGGCGGTGACCGTCGTGATGATTCGCGTGGTGGGGACCGTGGTGGTTTCCGGTCCGGCCCGCGTGAGGGTGGTTTCCGGGGCGGTGACTCCCGCGAGGGTGGTTTCCGTGGCGGTGACCGTCGTGAGGGTGGCTTCGGTGGGGACCGTCGTGAGGGTGGTTTCCGTTCCGGTTCGCGTGATGGTGATTCCCGTCCCGGTGGTTTCCGGGGTGGGGATCGTCGTGATGATTCGCGTGGTGGGGACCGTGGTGGTTTCCGGTCCGGCCCGCGCGAGGGTGGTTTCCGGGGCGGTGACTCCCGCGAGGGTGGTTTCCGCGGTGGAGATCGACGCGAGGGCGCTGCGGGGGGCGAGCGTCGGCCCGGTGGCTTCGGCGGTGACCGCCGTGAGGGTGGTTTCCGGGGCGGTGACCGCCGTGAGGGTGGTTTCCGGGGCGGTGACCGTCGTGAGGGTGGCTTCGGTGGCAGCCGGGGTGGAAGCGGCTTCCAGGGTGGTGACCGTCGTGAGGGTGGTTTCCGTTCCGGCCCCCGCGAGGGTGACTCCCGCCCTGGCGGGTTCCGTCGGGACGGCGACTCCCGCGAGGGTGGCTTCCGTGGCGGTGACCGGCGCGAGGGTGGCTTCGGTGGCGGTGACCGTCGTGAAGGCGGTTTCCGTGGCGGCGAGCGTGACCACGACCGGCCGCGCCGCGACGACCAGCGCGGTGGCGAGGACCGCCGCGAGGGCGGGTTCGGCGCCGACCGGGACCGCCGGGACGAGGCCGACGCCCGTCCGGCTGCGCCGGCACTGCCGGACGAGATCGTCGCGAGCGACCTCGACACGGCCGTTCGTGCCGAACTCCTCTCGCTGAACAAGCCGGTTGCGGAGACCGTCGCGCGGCATCTGGTCGCCACCGGTCAACTGATCGACGAGGACCCGACGGAGGCGCTCGCGCACGCGATGGCCGCCCGGCGGTTGGCGTCCCGGATCTCGGCCGTCCGTGAGGCGGTCGGGCTGGCCGCGTACCACGCGGGGGAGTGGCAGACGGCGATCGCCGAGCTGCGCACCTACCACCGGATGACCGGGTTGCAGAGCCACCTGGCGGTGCTCGCGGACTGTGAGCGCGCCCTGGGTCGACCGGAACGCGCGATCGATCTGTTCCGGGGGGCCGACAGCGCCAAGCTCGACAAGGCCGTCGCGGTCGAACTGCTGATCGTTGCCGGTGGGGCCCGCGCCGACCTGGGGCAGAAGGACGCCGCGGTGGCGATGCTCCAGGTCCCGGAGCTGACCACCGAGGTCGCCGAGCCGTGGACCGCCCGGTTGCGCTACGCCTACGCCGACGCACTGCTCGCGGTGGGTCGGCGCGAGGAGGCCCGGGAGTGGTTCTCGCGGGCCGCCGACGTGGACGCCGACGGTGAGACCGATGCCCCGGAGCGGCTGCTGGAACTCGACGGCGTCGTGATCGAGGGCGACGACGAGGACGACGAGCCGGTCGAGGAACCGGCCGCCGAGGCCAGCACGCTGCCGGCCGGGGCGGACACCACCCCCGACGACCGCGCCGAAGGCGACCGCGACGACGAGGACGACTTCGACGACGAGGACGACTTCGACGAGGAAGCCGATGTCGCCGAGGACGGCCCCGACGGGGAGGCGGACCTGGACGACGAGGTCCGCGACGGTCACGACGACCGCGAGCGCGCCGAGGATCGTACCGGTGACAACGACCGGGGTGGCGAGAGCGCCGAGCGGAGCCGGCGCGACGACGAGCCGGCCGCCCACGCCGGTGTCGCGGGCGACGACGCCGACGACAGTCCCTCGGGTGCCACGGCCACCCGACTCGACCCCGGTGCGGGTGCGGCCGGTCAGGTCGACGACGCGCCGACCCCGGTCGAGGGCCGGCCGGTGGACGGGCGCGACGCGGAGACGGACCAGCGATGACCGAGGTCGCCGGGGGCCGGCTTGTCGACGGGTACGCCCTGGTCGTGTTCGACCTGGACGGAGTGATCTACCTGATCGACCGGCCGATCCCCGGCGCGGTCGAGGCCCTCGGCGCGTTGCGGGCCGAGGGCCGGTCGGTGGCGTTCGCCACGAACAACGCCTCACGCCGTTCCAGCGAGGTCGCCGACCTGCTCACGGGGATGGGCGTACCGGCCGATCCGGCGGAGGTGCTCACCTCGGCTGGGGCCGCCGCCGAGGTGCTGCGGGACCGCCTTCCCGCCGGTGCCGCGGTGCTCGTCGTCGGGGCCGAGGCGCTGCGTGCCGAGATCCGCGCCGTCGGGCTCACCCCCGTCGACCGCGCCGACGCCGCGCCGGTCGCCGTCGTCCAGGGGTACGGCCCGCAGGTGGGCTGGGTGGACCTCGCCGAGGCGTCGGTGGCGATCCGGGCCGGGGCGACCTGGGTGGCCACCAACACCGACCGGACGTTGCCGAGCGGACGTGGCCCGTTGCCCGGCAACGGCTCGTTGGTGGCGGCCCTGCGGCACGCCCTCGACCGGGCACCGGACGTGGTGGTCGGCAAGCCGGAGCCGGCACTGTTCGCCACCGCCGCCCGACGGGCCGGCACCGGCCGGTCACTGGTGGTCGGCGACCGGCTCGACACCGACATCGAGGGTGCCCGCCGGGCCGGGTTGGACAGCCTGCTGGTGCTGACCGGCGTCAGCGACGTACCCGAGCTGTTGGCGGCTGCCGAACAACGGCGGCCGACCCATGTGGCGGTGGACCTGGCCGGGCTCTTCGACCCGGCGGCGGTGGTCCGGGTTCCCGGTGCGCCGCAGACCGGTGGATGGTCGGCCACGGCGGTGGACGGGGCGGTGGAGTTGCGGGGTGCCGGACGGCCGCTCGACGCGCTGGCCGCGCTCTGCGCGGTCGCCTGGGCGGCGGGCACCGGTGCGGACGTCCGACCGGCCTCGCCGGAGGCGGAGCAGGTGCTGGCCGGCTTCGGACTGGCCACCTGACCGGCTCCCTGAGCCAGTAAGCCGGCCGGCCTGCCGGCCGGCCGAGCCGGGGCCAGCCCGGTCACCCGGGCCCGGCTCCGGCCGGCCATCTGTGGACAGCTCCGCCAGCTCCGGCCACCTAGCCGCCAGCTCGGCCGGCTGAACAGCGGGGCCCGGGGCGGCACCGACCCGACAGCGGGTGGTGCCGCCCGCTCAGAGCAGCTTGCGTAGCTTCAGCAGGTCGAACGGGCTGGCCTTGATGGAGATCCGTCGGGCGGCGACCGCCTTGGTGACGTCGAGCTGGCCGTGCACCAGGGCGACCAGGTCGTCGCTGCTGGTGACCAGGGCGATCTTTGCCTTGGGGTCGTCGCCGTCGGTGAGATCGAGCAACCGGCCACCGGCGATCCGACCATGGAAAGCGGTCTCCAGGTCGGTGATCCGGCAGGCCAGGGTGCGATCCAGATC
Organism: Micromonospora sp. NPDC049081; assembly: GCF_040648835.1. NCBI lineage: Bacteria > Bacillati > Actinomycetota > Actinomycetes > Micromonosporales > Micromonosporaceae > Micromonospora > Micromonospora sp. NPDC049081. The sequence goes on from NZ_JBEZEK010000036.1 coordinate 4,605, forward strand.
GATCTTGTTGGACACGTCGGCGTGCCGGTCCAGGCGGTCGGCAAGATCCCGCAGCGCCTGACGGCACTCGTCCACGGTGGCCACATCGTCTCCCTCACACCCGCCACGCCGTTTCCGGCACCGTACCGCAATGGGCGACCCGGGGCGCCCGGTAGCGTGAGGGCCGCACACTGCCCCCACGGAAGGACTCAGTCATGCAGGACGCGTGGCGCGCCTACCTGGAGCTGGCCCTGGGCCTGACGGAAGCGCCCCGGAAGAGGGCCCAGGACGCCGCCCGGCGGCTGGTCGGGACGGGCGGCGCGACCGCCGGGCAACTCCAGTCGCTCGCCGAGGAAATCACCGCCACCGGGGCGGCCAACCGGGAGGCGCTGACGAAACTGGTCCGGTTCGAGGTCGACCGGGCACTCGGTGCGGTGGGGTTGGCCACCGCCGACGAGGTCGCCGAACTGACCCGCCGGGTGCACGAGCTGGAACGGCAGCTACGTGAGGCGAAGAGCGGACCGGGCACCCCGCCGACCGGTCCGGCCGCCCCGGAAACGACCGCCCCGTCGGCTGCCACCGCCGCGCCGGACACCACTGTCCCGCCGGACACCACTGTCCCGCCGGTCGACACCGCCGTGCCGGACACGACTGTCCCGTCGGCTGCCCCCGCCGTGCCGACGACGTCCGGCCCGTCGGCCGCCGACGACCCGGCGACCGGGGCCACGGCGCAGAAGGCCGTGGCGAAGAAGGCGGTGGCCAAGAAGGCCGTGGCGAAGAAGGCCGTGCGGAAGGCGGGTCCGCCGGAAGGCTCCGCCGGGCCGGGCGGTGCCGACGACGGCGCACCGCCGCCCCGACCGGTCAAGAAGACCAGCCCCGGCCGACGAGACACCGGTGGTGCCGCGTGACCAGCCCCACCGGCAGCCGGTCGTGACCGGCCCGTTCCGCCCCGGCCCACCCCCGGCTGGTAGGCCCGCCTCACCCCCGTCTGGTAGGCCCGCCTCACCCCCGGGTGGTAGGCCCGCCCCGCCCCCGGCGGGTAGGCCCGGCCCGCCGCTGGGCGGTCGTCCGGGTCCCGCGCCCACGGCCCGCCCCGGTCCGTCGGTGGGCGTCGGCTTCGACGATGATGTCGACGACGCCCGGCATCCCGCCGTCGACGCCGCCGTCCAGGCGATGGCCAACGCCGAGGGGCTGCCCCCGGCCGACCAGATCGCCCAGTACGAGGCGGCGTACCAGACGTTGCGGGAGACCCTCGCCACCATCGACCAGGCCTGAGCGGACCGGAGAGAACCACCCCATGGCACGTCGTACCCGGCTCGACGCCGAACTCGTCCGTCGCGGCCTGGCCCGGTCCCGGGAGCAGGCCGGGGCGTTGATCGAGGCCGGTCGGGTCCAGCTGCGCGGGGTGCCCGCCCGCAAGGCCGCCGCGATGGTCGATCCGGCCGATCCGCTGCTGGTCACCGGCGCGGACCCGGCCGACGAGTACGTCTCCCGGGGCGGTCACAAGCTGGCCGGCGCGCTCGCCGCCTTCGGTCCCGCCGGGCTGCGGGTGGCCGGCCGGCGCTGCCTGGACGCCGGAGCGTCGACCGGCGGGTTCACCGACGTGCTGCTGCGGGCCGACGCGGCGGAGGTCGTCGCCGTGGACGTCGGCTACGGGCAGCTCGCCTGGGCGCTGCGTACCCACGAACGGGTCCGGGTGCTGGACCGCACCAACGTGCGGACCCTCACCCCGGAGGTGATCGGTGGGGCGGTGGACCTCACCGTGGCCGACCTGTCGTTCATCTCCCTGCGCCTGGTGCTGCCGGCGCTGGCCGGCTGCACCAGGAGCGACGGTGACCTGGCGCTGATGGTCAAGCCGCAGTTCGAGGTGGGCAAGGAGCGGGTCGGCGCCGGGGGTGTGGTGCGGGATCCGGCGTTGCGGGCCGAGGCGGTGCTGGCCGTGGCGGCGACCGCCGCCGGACTGGGACTGGGGCTGGCGGACGTGGCGGCCAGCCCGCTGCCGGGTCCGAGCGGCAACGTCGAGTTCTTCGTGTGGTTACGCCGGGACGCCCCGCCGGCCGACGCCGAGCGGGTGCACGCCGTGGTGGCCGCCGGGCCGACCGGCCCCGGGCCGGACCCGGTTTCGGGGAAGGTGGCAGGGTGAGCGTGGTGTGCGACGTCGGGACGGTGTCCCGCGAGGGTGGACGGGAGGCGGGTCCGGTGGACCTCAGCGATGGCGGGGCCCTTCGGGTGCCCGACGGGCGGTGGCGTCGGTGAGCCGGACCGCGCTGCTGGTGACGCACACCGGGCGTCGCCGGAGCACCGAGCACGCCCGGGCGGTCGCCGCCGACCTGATCGCGGCCGGTTTCGAGGTGCGGGTGGTGGCCGAGGAGGCCGAGGATCTCGACCTGCCCGGGGTGGTGCCGATGGCCGGTCAGCGGGCGGCCGAGGGTGCCGAGATCGTCTTCGCGCTCGGCGGTGACGGCACCTTCCTGCGCGCCGCCGAGCTGGCCCGCCCGACGAAGGTGCCGCTGCTCGGCATCAACCTGGGCAAGGTGGGTTTCCTCGCCGAGGCGGAGATCGACGACCTCGACACGGCGGTACGGGACGTGGTCGAGCGAAACTACACGGTGGACGAACGCCTCACCCTCGATGTGACCGCCGAGTTCGACGGTGGCCCGACCATCGAGTCGTGGGCGCTCAACGAGATCAGCGTGGAAAAGGGCGAGCGCGCCCAGATGCTGGAGCTGCTGGTCGACGTGGACGGTCGGCCGCTGTCGCGCTACGGCTGCGACGGTGTGGTCTGCGCCACCCCCACCGGCTCCACCGCGTACGCGTTCTCCGGGGGCGGGCCGGTGGTCTGGCCCGAGGTGGAGGCGCTGCTGCTGGTGCCGATCAGCGCGCACGCGTTGTTCAGCCGTCCGCTGGTGACCGCGCCCACCTCCACGTTCGTCATCACGGTCGACCCGTTCACCACCCTGGCGGTGCTGTGCTGCGACGGTCGGCGGGTCTACGACCTGCCGCCGGGGGCGACGGTGACGGTGCGTCGGGGCGCGCTGCCGGTGCGGGTGGTGCGGTTGCGGGACCGGCCGTTCACCGACCGGCTGGTGGCCAAGTTCGACCTGCCGGTGCAGGGCTGGCGGGGCAGCCGCCGCTGATCCTGCGGCGGCCCCGGGCGGGGGATCGCCCTGGGTGCCCGGAGTAGCCGGGACCGGCGGCCGGCGACAACGGGAGTGTTCGTGGCCACCCTTGGCGTGCCACCGGTGCCGCCCGGGGCGTCCACCAGCGGTGCTGCCCCGGTGGCAGCAGAGCGGATCGTCCCAGGCCCGGATGGTGGGCCGTGCCGGCTGGTCAACTGTCCCAGCACGCGTCTACTGTCGGGTGCTGTGCTGGAAGAGCTGCGGATCACCGGACTGGGCGTCATCGAGGACACCACCCTGCCGCTGGCCGGCGGGATGAACGTCATCACCGGTGAGACCGGTGCCGGCAAGACGATGGTGGTGACCGGCCTCGGCCTGCTGTTCGGCGGTCGGGCCGACGCGGGCCGGGTGCGGGCCGCGCCGGGTCGGGCGACCGTCGAGGGGCGGCTGCGGCTGGGCGGTCGGGTGGCCGACGTCGTGCACGCCCGGATCGTCGACGCCGGTGGTGGACCCGACGACGACGGTTCGCTGCTGATGAGCCGTACGGTCACCGTGGAGGGTCGGTCCCGGGCGCATCTGGGTGGCCGGAGCATGCCGGTGTCGATGCTTGGCGAGGTCGGCGAGCAGGTGGTGGCGGTGCACGGTCAGTCCGACCAGTTGCGTCTGCTGCGCCCCGCCGAGCAGCGGGCCGCGCTGGACCGGTTCGCGGGTCCCGGGCACGAGAAGCTGGTCGACGCGCTGCGGGAGGCGTACGGGCGGTGGCGGCAGGTGGTCGACGACCTGGCCGACCGGCGCAGCAACGCCCGGGCCCGGCACCAGGAGGCCGATCTGCTGCGGCTGGGCCTCGACGAGATCACCCGGGTCGACCCGCAGCCCGGCGAGGACGACGAGCTGAAGGCCGAGGCGCAGCGGCTGGAGCACGCCGAGGGGCTGCGGACGGCGGCGCAGCTGGCGCACCTGTGCGTGGCCGGCGGGGTGGAGGCGGCCGACGACACCCCGGACGCCACGGCGCTGCTGGGCACGGCCCGGCGCACCCTGGAGGCGCAGGCCGGCACCGATCCGGCGCTGGGTGAGCTGGCCGGGCGGTTGGAGGAGGCGGCCACCCTGGTGGCGGACGTCTCGGCGGAGTTGTCGACCTATCTGGCGGCGTTGGACGCCGATCCGGCCCGGTTGCAGACGATCTATGAGCGGCGGGCCGCGTTGCGCGCGTTGACCCGTAAGTACGCCGACGACGTCGACGGGGTGATCGCCTGGGCCGAGCGGGCCCGGACCCGGCTGGCCGACCTGGACACCTCCGACGAGCTGCTCGACGAGTTGGACCGGGAGGCCCAGCGCCTCGCCGGTGAGGTGGCCGAGCTGGCGGGCCGGTTGTCAGCCTCCCGGCAGGAGGCGGCGGTCCGGTTCGCCGAGCAGGTCACCGTGGAGCTGGCCGGGCTGGCGATGCCGCACGCCCGGATCGAGGTGGCGGTGCTGCCCCGGCCGGCCGGCCGGTCCGAGCCGACGCTGTCGGTCAACGGGGTCGAGTGCGGGGTCGGCCCGGACGGCGCGGACGAGGTGGAGTTGCGGCTGCTGGCCCACCCGGGTGCGCCGTCGCTGCCGTTGCAGCGGGGTGCCTCCGGCGGTGAGTTGTCCCGGGTGATGCTCGCCATCGAGGTGGTGTTCGCCGGTTCGGGTGGTCCGCCGACGTTGGTGTTCGACGAGGTCGATGCGGGTGTGGGTGGGCAGGCGGCGGTGGAGATCGGTCGGCGGTTGGCCCGGCTGGCGCGTAGTCACCAGGTGCTGGTGGTGACGCACCTGCCGCAGGTGGCGGCGTTCGCCGACCGGCACCTGGTGGTGGCGAAGGACACCGGGGGCGCGGTGACCACCAGCGGGGTGCGGGTGGTGGAGGACACCGAGCGGGCCCGGGAGCTGGCCCGGATGCTGGCGGGTTTGCCGGATTCGGATCTGGGTATCGCCCATGCCGAGGAGCTTCTGGCCGTCGCGGCCAAGGAAAGACGGCCCTGACCGCAACGATTGTGAGCGGAGGCACACCGGCCTGTGCTCCGGTGTGCTTCCCTGGGTAGGCGGCCCTGCTCAGGCATGTCGCAACGGAAATGCCTGCCTCCCATGCCAGGATGGTCACGATGCGTCTACCCACGTTGCGCCGGACCCGGAACGCGGAACCGGACTCAGTTCTCGGCACCGCACGTCTGGACCGCCGTACCAAACGGCTGGTCGGCCGGCTCCGCCCCGGTGACATTGCGGTGATCGACCACGTCGACCTGGACCGGGTGGCGGCCGACTCGCTGGTCGCGGTCGGCGTCGCGGCGGTGCTCAACGCCAAGCCGTCGGTCTCCGGCCGGTACCCGAACCTCGGCCCCGAGGTGCTGATCGGGGCCGGCATCCTGCTCCTGGACGACCTCGGTGAGGGGGTCTTCGAGCGGCTGCGGGAGGGCGACACCGTCCGGATCGAGGGCAACACCGTCTTCGTCGGCGACGAGCCGGTGGCGCACGGTGACCTCCAGGACGCCGAGACGGTCGCCAAGGCGATGTCCGACGCCCGCGAGGGTCTGTCGGTGCAGCTGGAGGCGTTCGCCGCCAACACCATGGACTACCTGCGCCAGGAACGCGACCTGCTGCTCGACGGGGTGGGCGTACCCGAGATCCAGACCCCGGTGCAGGGTCGGCACTGCCTGATCGTGGTGCGGGGGTACGACTACAAGGCCGACCTGGACGTGCTGCGCCCGTACATCCGGGAGTTCAAGCCGGTGTTGATTGGCGTGGACGGCGGGGCGGATGCGCTGGTCGAGGCGGGGTACACCCCCGACATGATCATCGGGGACATGGACTCGGTCACCGACGACGTGTTGCGCTGCGGCGCCGAGGTGATCGTGCACGCCTACCCGGACGGCCGGGCACCCGGTCTGGCCCGGGTCAACGGGCTCGGGGTGCCGGCGATCACCTTCCCGGCCGCCGCCACCAGCGAGGACCTCGCCATGTTGCTGGCCGACGAGAAGGGTGCCTCGCTGCTGGTCGCGGTCGGCACCCACGCCACGCTCGTCGAGTTCCTGGACAAGGGGCGCGGCGGGATGGCCTCCACCTTCCTCACCCGGCTCAAGGTCGGCGGCAAGCTGGTCGACGCCAAGGGCGTGAGCCGGCTCTACCGGCAGAGCATCTCCGGCTCGTCCCTGCTGCTGCTGGTCCTCTCGGCGATCGCCGCGATGGCGTCCGCCGTGGCGGTCTCCACCGTCGGCAAGGCGTATTTGGGCGTGGTCTCCGAGTGGTGGGACAATTTCGTGTTCCAGCTCGGCCAGCTCTTCTAGCTCCCGACCGATCAAGAGGCTGCAAGCGTGATCAACTTCCGGTACCACGTGGTGTCCCTGACCGCGGTCTTCCTGGCGTTGGCGATCGGCCTGGTGGTCGGTACGGCCGCCCTCAACGGCCCGGTTGCCGATTCCCTCAAGGAGACGGTCAACTCGCTGCGCAAGGACAACCAGCAGATGCGGCAGTCGGTCAACAGCCTCCAGAAGGAGCTTGACCTCGAGGAGGACTTCGCCGCCGAGATGGCGCAGCTCTACCTGCCCGGCAAGCTCACCGGCAAGCGCGTCATGGTGCTCAGCCTGCCCACCGGGCGGGAGCACACCGAGGGTGTGCTCAAGATGCTCCAGACCGCCGGGGCCACCGTGACCGGCCGGGTCGACGTACAGGACAAGTTCATCAACCCGGACAACAACACCAACCTGATGGAGTTGGCCGTCACCGCCGCCCGCCCCACCGCGCCCGCCTCGGCGCTGCCCGGTAACGGCAACGGCGTGGAGACCTCCAGCGCCCTGCTGGCCAGCGTCCTGCTCGACCGGACGCCGGGCACCCCGCCGGTCACCGACGCCGACCGGCGGGCGGTGCTGGCCGCGTACGCCAACGCCGGGTACCTCACCAGCGAGGAGAAGGTCACCGGGCCGGCCGAGGCCGTGGTGGTGGTCAGCGGGCAGCCCTACGTCGACAAGGACTCCGCCAAGAAGGACGAGTCGGTGGTGAAGGTCGCCGAGCAGTTCGACCGCACCGGGGCGATCGTCGTCGGCGGCAACGGCTCCGCCGGGGGCAACCTGGTGGCTGTCGTACGCGGCGACCCGGTGCTGGCCCAGACCATCTCCACCGTCGACAACGCCAACACCGTGCAGGGGCAGCTGGTCACCAGCCTGGCCCTGGTCCAACAGCTCACCGAGAAGCGGGCCGGTCAGTACGGCGTCGGCGACAACGCCACGTTGGTGCCTAGACTGCCCCAGTGAACGAACCACGTACCCCGGTGACCGGTTACCACCCGTCCGCCCCGTCCGGCGGTGCCGCGTGAGCGGGATCGGGCGGCTGCTCGCCGCCGCCGCCGGAGCCGCCGCCGCCCGGTACGCGCTGCGGGAGGCCCGTACCTCCCCGGCGGGTCCGGCGCTGGAGCGGACCAACTTCCGGGGCCGTACCGTCAGTCTCGCCGCCGGACCGGCGCTGGCCGTCGGGGCGTCCGGCGCGGGGGCGCTCGGCGCGGCCAGCGTCCCGGCCGGCGCGGCGGTGCTCGTCGCCGGCCTCGGCGCGGGCGCCGTCGGGCTCTACGACGACGTGGTGGGTGCCCGCCCGGAGCAGAAGGCCGCCAAGGGTTTCGCCGGTCACCTCGCCGCACTGCGGGCCGGCCGGGTCACCGCCGGCATGGTCAAGGTCGCCGGGGTTGGTGCGGCCGGGCTCGCCGCGGCCGTGCTGCTCGCCGCCGACCCGAAGGTCGCCGCGCACCCCCGCCGGCAGCGTCACGGTGCACTCGGCCGCACCGCCGACGTGCTGCTCGGTGCGGGCGTGGTCGCCGGCACCGCCAACCTGCTCAACCTGCTGGACCTGCGTCCCGGCCGGGCGTTGAAGTCCGGGGTGCTGCTCGGTGTGCCGCTGGCCGGTGGCCCGCACGCCGGGATCGCCGCCGGTGCGGTCGGCGCCGCCGCCGGGCTACTCGACGAGGACCTCGGTGAGCGGGTGATGATCGGCGACAGCGGAGCCAACGCGCTCGGCGCGCTGCTCGGGGTGGCCCTGGCCGCCCGGACGGGGCCGCTGGGCCGGGCCGGTCTGCTCGCGGTCCTCGCCGGCCTCACCGCGGCCAGTGAGAAGGTCAGCTTCACGGCGGTCATCCAGCGCACGCCGGTGCTGCGGGAACTCGACGCGCTGGGCCGGCGATCCGACTGACGTGACCAGACCGGCACCCCTCGCCGGCGTCGGTCGGGTGGCCGGCGCCGCCGCACTCATCGCCGTGCTCACCGTGCTGGCCCGGCTCGCCGGCTTCGGCCGTACCGCCGTTTTCACCTGGGTCGTCCAGGACAGTGACCTCGGCGGCATGTACGTGATCGCCAACACCGTCCCCAACATCATCTTCGAGATCGTCGCCGGTGGGGCGCTGGCCAGTCTGGTCGTACCGCTGCTGGCGGGGCCGGTCGCGGCGGGTGACCGGCGAACGGTGGCCGCCACCACCGGCGCGTTGCTGACCTGGACGGTGACCCTGCTGGTGCCGTTGGCGGCGCTGGTGGCGGTGTTCGCCGACCCGATCGTGGCGGTGATCTCCGACGGGCGGTCCCCGGCGGAGCTGGCCGCCGGGGCGCGGATGCTGCGGGTGTTCGCCCCGCAACTGCCGCTCTACGGCATCGGCATCGTGCTCACCGGGGTGCTCCAGGCGCACCGCCGGTTCGCCTGGCCGGTCGTCGCGCCGCTGCTGTCCAGCCTCACCGTCGTCGGGGTCTACGTCGTCTTCGGCGTCACCCAGGGCCGGGACGCGAGCATCGCGCAGGTCAGCCGGGCCGGTGAGTTGATCCTCTCCGGCGGCACCACCGTCGGGGTGGTGGTGTTGTCGCTGTCGCTGCTGGTCCCGCTGCGTCGGCTCGGGCTGACCTGGCGGCCCGGCTACGCGTTCCCCGCCGACGCGCGGGCCCGGGTCGGTGGGCTCGCCGTCGCCGGGGCGGTCACCGTCACCGCCCAACAACTCGCCCTGGTGGTCATCCTCAACCGGGTCTCCGGCGGTCCCACCGGATCCCCGCAGGTCTACAACCTCGCCCAGACCATGTACCTGCTGCCCTGGGCGGTGCTCGCGGTGCCACTGGCGGTCGCCGCGTACCCCGGCCTGTCCGCCGCCGCCGCGACCGGCGACGAGCAGGGCTACCGGACCACGGTCGCCGCGACCACCCGGGGGGTGCTGCTGTTCAGCTTCCTCGGCGCGGCGGCCCTGGTCGGCACCGCCGAACCGGTCGGCCGGTTCTTCCCGCTCGGCGCGGAACCCACCGCCGCCGCGATCGCCGGGTTCGCCCCCGGACTGGTCGGCTACGGCCTGTTCGCGGTGCTGTCGAGGGCCCTCTACGCCCGGGGGGCCACCCGGGTGGCCACCGCCGCCATCACCACCGGCTGGCTGCTGGTGCCCCTGGTCGCCATGCCACTCGCGGCGCTGCTGCCGCGCGCCGACCGGGTGCTGGCCGTCACCCTGGCGAACTCCGTCGGCATGCTGGTCCTCGGGGCGCTGCTGGTCGGCGCGGTGTCCCGGGCCGCCGGTCGGGCCGCCCTCGCCGGTGCCGGTCGGGCCGCCACCGCCGGCCTGCTGGCCGCGCTGCTGGCCGCCCCGGCCGGTCTGCTCACCGCCCGCCTGCTCGCCGGCGGCGGCACCCCGACGACAGCCGGGGCACTCGTGCAGGGCATGCTGTCCGGGGCCGTGGTCGGCGTGCTGTTCCTCGCCGTCGCCTGGCTGGTGGACCGGCGGGACGTCGGGCCGCTGCTCACCGGCGTACGACGTCGGCTGGGTGGCCGGCGACCGGCGGGTGACCCGCAGGACGGCGTCGCCCGCGACGCCGGTGACGGGAAGGAGACCCTCTCCCCATGACCGACGCGACGTCCGCCCCCGATCCCCGGGGCACGGTGGTGCTGCTGCTCGCCTCCAGCACCGGCGGGGTGGGTCAACACGTCCGCTCGGTGGCCCGGGGGCTCGTCGAGGCCGGCCAGCCGGTGCTGGTCTGCGGCCCGGCCGCCACCGGCGAGCAGTTCGACTTCGCCGCCACCGGGGCCCGGTTCACCCCGGTGGAGATCTCGGCCAACCCGACCCCCGCTGACGCCCGGGCGGTCACCGCGCTGCGCCGGGCGCTGGCCGACACCGACGTCCGGGTGGTGCACGCCCACGGGTTGCGCGCCGGGCTCGTCGCGGCGCTCGCCCGGCCCGCCGTACCACTCGTGGTCACCTGGCACAACGCGGTGCTCGCCGGTGGGCTACGCGGGCGGTTGTCCCGGCTCGCCGAACGGGTGGTCGCGCGGTCCGCCCGGGTCGCCCTGGGGGCCTCGGCGGACCTGGTGGAGCGGGCCGCCGCGCTGGGCGCCACCGACGCCCGGCTCGCCCCGGTCGCCGCGCCGGCCCTGCCCGCCCCGCGTCGTCGTCGCGCCGCCGTCCGTGCCGAGTTCGGTGTCACCGCCGGGCAGCCGCTGGTGCTCTCCGTCGGCCGGCTGCACCCGCAGAAACGCTACGACGTGCTCGTCGACGCCGCCGCGCGGTGGCGTACCCGCATCCCGCCACCGGTGGTGGTGATCGCCGGCAGCGGCCCGGCCTACCTGCCGCTGGCCGCCCGGATCTCCGCCGCCCGGGCCCCGGTGACCCTGCTCGGACACCGTACCGACGTGGCGGACCTGCTCGCCGGAGCCGACCTGGCGGTGGTGACCAGCGACTGGGAGGCGCGGCAACTGTTCGCCCAGGAGGCGCTGCGCGCCGGCGTGCCACTGGTGGCGACCGCCGTCGGTGGGCTGCCCGAGCTGGTCGGCGACGGCGCGTTGCTGGTCCCGGCCGGCGACGTCGACGCGGTGGACGCCGCCGTGCGGTCGCTGCTGGACGACCCGGACCTGCGCGCCGACCTGGCCCACCGGGGGGCCGTCCGGGCGGCCGGCTGGCCCACCGAGGCCGACACCGTCGCCGCGCTGCGGGACCTCTACACCGAACTCGACGCCGACGGTCGGCCCGGCCGCACCGGGTCGGCTGTCCCCGGCACCGACACCCCCTCGACGGGACGCGCCTGATGCTGCGCCGATTCACCCCGGTCCTGCTCACCCTGATCGTGGTGGCGCTCGGCGTCACCGCGTTGGCCGCCCGCCCCGAAAGCAGCTCACCCCGACGCACCGCCGACTTCGTGGTCCTCGCCGGGGTGGCCGGGCTGCGCTGGTCCGACGTCGACCCGCAGAGCACCCCGACGCTGTGGCGGATGGCCCAGCAGGGGTCCATCGGTTCGCTGTCGACCCGCTCCGCGCACCGCCCGACCTGCCCGGTGGACGGCTGGCTCACCCTCGGTGCGGGCAGCTACGCCGGCTGGAACGGCAGCCGGCAGCCCGGCGGCTGCCCGCCCGCCGCGGTGACCGTCGAGCAGCCCGACGGGATCGGCGCGAACCTCCCCAACCAGGAGAGCGTGGTCGCCTACAACGCCGACCGGCAACCCTGGGGCGCGGTGCCCGGTTCGCTGTCGGAGTCGGTGCGCTGCTCGGTGGCGGTCGGCCCGGGTGCCGCCGTCGCCGCCGCCCGTCCCTTCGGCCGCGTCGACCGGTACGCCCCGGGACTGCCGGCCGACCCGGCCGGGCTGCTCGGCTCCTGCGTGCTGAGCATCGTCGACCTGGGCACGGTCAGCGGCACCGACCCGGCGGACCGGCGGGCGGACGCCCGGCGTGCCGACGAGGCGTTGGCGAAGGTGCTCGCCGCCCGGCCGCAACGGTCGTTGGTGCTGGTCGCCGGGGTGTCCGACACCGAGACGCCGGCCCGGCTGCACGTCGTCGTCGCCGACGGCCCGGGCTGGGAGAACGGCTGGCTCACCTCCGCCAGCACCGGCCGGGAGGGTTACCTGCAACTGGTCGACCTGGCGCCGACCGCGCTGGTCGCGCTGGGCCGGCCGATGCCGGAGCGGCTCTTCCTCGGCCGTCCCGCGGTGAAGGTCGACGGTCGCCCCGACGACCTGGCCGCCGCGATCAGCGCGCCGGCCGACGCCGACCGGGAGGCCGCCGCCCAGCGGGCCGTGGCCGGCTGGTTCTTCGCCCTGCTCGCCGCCGCCCAGGTCGTGCTGGCCGTCGCGGTGCTGCCGCTGCTGCGCCGGGCCCGCCGTCTCGCCGGCCCGCACAGCCCGCCGCCGGTGTCCCGCCGGATCGTGGCGACCGTGGAGTTGCTGCTGATCGCCGTCGCCCTGGCGGTGCCCGCGGCGTTGCTCGCCGACGCGGTGCCCTGGTGGCGGGGCGACCACGCCGGCGGCTACTTCGCGCTGGTGACGGTCGCGTTGATCGTCGGGGGCACCGCCCTGGTCCGGTTCGCCCCCGGCCACGACCGCACCCTCGGCCCGCTCGGCGCGGTCGCCGGCCTGGCCACCCTGGTGGTCGGCGCGGACGTGCTCAGCGGGGCCCGGTTGCAGCTCAACGGGGTGGTCGGCTACTCCGCGCTGGAGGGCGGCCGGTTCTCCGGCCTCGGCACCGTGGGCCTGGGGGTGTTCCTCGCCGGTTCGTTGCTCAGCGCCGGTTGGCTCGCCCAGCGGGTCCGCCGGCAGTGGCGGCCGATGGTGGTGGTCGCGGTGGGCGGGTCGGCCGTGGTGGTGATCGGCAGCCCCTACCTGGGTGCGGACTCCATCGGCGCGATCGCGTTGACCGCCGGGGTGGCGGTCGCCGCCGCGATCAGCACCGGCGGCTGGCTGACCGTCAGCCGGCTGGTCTGGGCCACCATGGCCGGGTTGGCGTTGACCATCGGTTTCGCGGTGGTGGACCTGCGTCGGCCGGTGGAGGAGCGGGGCGCGTTGGGCCGGTTCCTGACCGCCCTGGGTGAGGGCACCGGCGGGTTGACCGTGCACCGGTCGAGCACGGCGAACTTCCAGACGTTGGTGAACAGCCCGTTGACGGTGCTGGCGGTGGTCGGTCTGCTGCTGGTCTGGTTCGCGCTGCTCCAGCCCTGGGGTGGGCTGATGCGGCTGTTCGGCATCTACCCGGCGATCCGGGCGGCGCTGGCCGGTACGGCCCTGGCGGCGGTCATCGCCGGGCTGCTGGGGGGTGCCGCGCTGGACGTGGCCGGGGCGGCGGCGGCGCTGGTGGTGCCGATGGCGGCGTTGGCCTCGCTGCGGGTGCTCGACCACTCGACCGACCGCACCCTGCCCGGCACGGGTCACCCTGGCCCGGACGGCCCACCCGGTGCGGCCCCGACCGGCGGCACCCCCGACGGTGGGCGGCCCGACGACGGCGGGGAGGCGGCGGCCCGCGAGGGGGACGGCAAGGACCTGCCCACCGCAGCGGTGACGCCGCCCGACGGTGCCGGGGCGGACGGTCCACGCGACGGTGCCGCCGACGCACCGGACGACACCTCCGGCACCCGACCGGTGGGGCGGGACGCGGCGACGGTGCCGACGGCGCGTACCCCCGGTGCGGTGGGTCCGGCCCGGACCTCGGCGGCGGTCGGCCGGTCCGCCGCCGGGGCGGGATAGCCCGAGGTCGGGTGCGACGCCAGGTAGCCCCGGGGGAGGTGTTACCGTGGAATCCCGTGGATCGCGTGATCACTTGATCGGCACGGCGGTTCGCATGACCGCTACGGACGACACGGGAGCAGGCCTTGGCCCCTTCAGCACGCACGACCCGGCACATCTTCGTCACCGGGGGCGTCGCCTCCTCGCTCGGTAAGGGCCTCACCGCCTCCAGCCTCGGCAATCTGCTCACCGCACGCGGGCTGCGGGTGGTGATGCAGAAGCTCGACCCCTACCTCAACGTCGACCCGGGGACGATGAACCCGTTCCAGCACGGTGAGGTCTTCATCACCGAGGACGGCGCGGAGACCGACCTCGACGTCGGGCACTACGAGCGCTTCCTCGACCGGGACCTGTCGGGCAAGGCCAACGTCACCACCGGCCAGATCTACTCCGACGTGATCGCCAAGGAGCGGCGCGGCGAATACCTCGGCGACACCGTCCAGGTCATCCCGCACATCACCAACGAGATCAAGGCCCGGATCGTCGGCATGGCCGACCCGGACGCCGACGGCCAGATCCCCGACGTGGTGATCACCGAGGTCGGTGGCACCGTCGGCGACATCGAGTCGCTGCCGTTCCTGGAGGCGATCCGGCAGGTCCGGCACGACCTGGGCCGGGACAACTGCTTCTACCTGCACGTGTCGCTGGTGCCCTACCTGGCCCCGTCGGGGGAGCTGAAGACCAAACCGACCCAGCACTCGGTGGCGCAGCTGCGCAACATCGGCATCCAGCCCGACGCGATCGTGCTGCGCTGCGACCGGGAGATCCCGGAGAAACTGAAGCAGAAGCTCTCCCTCTACTGCGACGTGGACGCCGAGGCGGTCGTCGCCGCCCCGGACGCGCCGAGCATCTACGACATCCCCAAGGTGCTGCACCGCGAGGGGCTCGACGCGTACGTGGTGCGCCGGCTCGGCCTGTCCTTCCGCGACGTCGACTGGACCCGGTGGGACGACCTGCTGGAGCGGGTGCACCAGCCGCACCACACGGTCACCGTGGCGGTCGTCGGCAAGTACGTCGACCTGCCCGACGCCTACCTGTCGGTCAGTGAGGCGATCCGGGCCGCCGGCTTCGGCCACCGGGCCCGGGTGCAGCTGCGCTGGGTGCCCAGCGACGACTGCGTCACCCCGGCCGGCGCGGCGTCGGCCCTGTCCGGCGTGGACGGCATCGTCATCCCCGGCGGGTTCGGTGTCCGCGGCATCGAAGGCAAGATCGGCACCGCCCGGTACGCCCGGGAGAACGGGGTGCCGCTGCTCGGGCTCTGCCTCGGCCTGCAGTGCATGACCATCGAGGTGGCCCGTCACCTGGCCGGCCTCGACGCGGCGAACTCCCTCGAATTCGACGAGGAGGCCAAGCACCCGGTCATCGCCACCATGGCCGACCAGGAGGACATCGTCGCCGGTCGGGGTGACCTGGGCGGCACCATGCGGCTCGGGGCGTACCCGGCGACGCTGGCGCAGGGGTCGATCGTCGCCGAGGCGTACGGCGCCACCGAGATCAGCGAACGGCACCGGCACCGCTACGAGGTCAACAACGCCTACCGGGACCAGCTCACCACGGCGGGCCTGCACATCTCCGGCACGTCCCCGGACGGCCGGCTGGTCGAGTTCGTCGAGTTGGACCGCAGCCTGCACCCGTTCTTCGTGGCCACCCAGGCGCACCCGGAGCTGAAGAGCCGTCCGACCCGCCCGCATCCGCTGTTCGCCGGGTTCGTCAAGGCGGCCGTGGCGTACTCGCAGGCCGACCAGTTGCCGGTGGACCTCGACGCGGTGGCCGGGGCGGCGAAGAGCGAGCCGGCGAAGAACGAGGCGGCGAAGAAGGGTGCGCCGACGCCGAAGAACGCGGCCCGCAACGGCGCGTCGGCGACGGCGTCGTCCGCGTCGTGAGCGCCGTCGAGCACCGCTACGAGCTGCGTTCCCGGGTGCAGCGGTACGCCGGCCGGATCTTCACCGTGGTCACCGACGAGGTGACCATGCCCGGTGGGGGCACCGCCACCCGCGACTACGCCCGGCACGTCGGCGCGGTCGCCGTGGTCGCCCTCGACGACGCCGGTCAGGTGGTGCTGGTGCGGCAGTACCGGCAGCCGGTCGGCCGGCACCTGTGGGAGCTGCCCGCCGGCCTGATGGACGTCGCGGGGGAGGACCTCGCGGTGGCCGCCGGCCGGGAGTTGGCCGAGGAGGCCGACCTGACCGCCGCCCGGTGGGACCTGCTGGTCGACGTGCACACCTCGCCCGGGTTCTCCGACGAGGTGGTCCGGGTGTTCCTCGCCCGGGAGCTGGCCGAGGTGCCCGTCGGTCAGCGGCACGAGCGGCACGACGAGGAGGCCGACCTGCAGATCGTCCGGATCGACCTGGACGAGGCGGTCGGCATGGTGCTGGCCGGGGAGGTCACCAACGGGCCGTGCGTGGCCGGGCTGCTGGCCGCCGCCCGGGCCCGCGACGCCGGCTGGTCGGTGCTGCGCCGCGCCGACACCCCCCTGCACCGCTGATCCGGTACGCCGACAGGGGCCGCCGCGGTACGCCGCGCGGCCCCTGCGCCGTCGCTGCAGCCGTCCCTGCCGCCGTCCGGCGCGGGGGCCGGCCGGCGGGCGTGCACCCCACCGGCGCGGTGCGTCGCGCCGACGGGACACGGTGCGTCCGCCGGCGTTCCCGTCCGGCAGGCGGGGCCGCGCGGTGCGACGATGGGGGGTACGCCGAACGGCAGGCCCGCGCGGTATGCCTGACACACCGTCAGGTGGACCGGGCACCGGTTGGCACTGTGCCGTCCGTCGCAGGAGGACGGCCCGCCTAGACTGCCGCCGGCGGGACCGGTGAACCGCGTCGGCAACGGAGCCGGCGGGGCACCGCGCAGTCCGGGGTGCGGCACCCCGGAGAAGGGTGTCTCACGTGAAGGTCGGAATCCCCCGCGAGGTCAAGAACCACGAGTACCGGGTGGCGATCACGCCGGCAGGCGTCAACGAGTTCGTCCGTCACGGTCACCAGGTCTTCGTCGAGGCCGGCGCCGGTGTCGGCTCCAGCCTCACCGACGACGAGTTCGTCGCCGCCGGGGCCACCATCCTCGGCACGGCCGACGAGGTGTGGGACACCGCCGAGCTGGTGCTCAAGGTCAAGGAACCGATCGCCGAGGAGTACCACCGGATGCGCGCCGGGCAGGTGCTCTTCACCTACCTGCACCTGGCCGCCTCCAAGGAGTGCACTGACGCGCTGGTCGACCGGCAGGTCACCGGCATCGCGTACGAGACCGTCGAGCTGCCCGACCGGTCGCTGCCGCTGCTCGCCCCGATGTCCGAGGTGGCCGGTCGGCTCGCCCCGCAGGTCGGCGCGTACCACCTCCAGCGGCAGGGCGGTGGCCGGGGCATCCTGATGGGCGGCGTGTCCGGGGTGTACGCGGCGAAGACCGTCGTCATCGGCGCGGGCGTGTCCGGGATGCACGCCGCCGCCATCGCGCTGGGCCTGCAGGCCGAGGTGCTGCTGCTGGACATGAACGTGGCCCGGTTGCGGCAGGCCGACGCCATCTACCGGGGTCACCTGCAGACGGTCGCCTCCAACGCGTACGAGATCGAGCGGGCGGTGCTCGACGCTGACCTGGTCATCGGCGCGGTCCTCGTCCCGGGCGCGAAGGCCCCCACGTTGATCTCCAACGAGCTGGTGTCCCGGATGAAGCCGGGCAGCGTGCTGGTCGACATCTCCATCGACCAGGGTGGCTGCTTCGAGGACTCCCGCCCGACCACGCACGCCGAACCGACCTACCAGGTGCACGACTCGATCTTCTACTGCGTGGCGAACATGCCCGGCGCGGTGCCGCACACCAGCACGTACGCGCTGACCAACGTCACCCTGCCGTACGCCCTGGAGTTGGCCGACCGGGGCTGGCGTGACGCGCTGCGCCGTGACCCCGCCCTGGCGTCGGGCCTGAACACCCACGACGGTCAGGTGGTCTACGGCCCGGTCGCCGAGGCGCACGGCATGGCCACCCTCCCGCTGGCCGAGGTGCTGGCCTGACCGAGGAGCCGCACGACCCGGCACCCGGCGGCGTGTCCCGCGCGGCCGGGCGAGGGGTGCGTGGGACGGCACCCGACGGGGCCGGGGCGGGTGCGGAACCCGCGCCGGCCCTACGTCGGGTGGTGCGCGGCTACCTCGACCACCTCACCGTGGAGCGCGGCCTGTCGGCGAACACCCTCACCTCGTACCGTCGGGATCTGGAGCGTTACCTGGGCACCCTGGCCGCCGCCGGGGTGACCGACCTGGCGTCGGTCGGCACCGGGCAGGTCGAGGCGCACCTGGCCCGGCTGCGCGCCGGCGACGACGACCACCCGCCGCTGGCGGTGACCTCGGCGGCGCGGGCCGCGTCCGCCGTGCGCGGGCTGCACCGCTTCGCCGTCCGGGAGGGGTTGGCCGGGGCGGACCCCAGCCGGGACGTCCGCCCGCCGCCCGCGGCCCGCCGGTTGCCCCGGGCGCTGCCGGTCGACGACGTGGCCCGGCTGCTGGAGACCGCCGGCCCGGTCACCGCCACCGGCGACGGGGCGGCCCTCGCGCTGCGTGACCGGGCGCTGCTGGAGTTCCTGTACGGCACCGGCGCGCGGATCTCCGAGGCGGTCGGTGCCGCCGTCGACGACCTGGACGTCGACGAGGGCACCGCCATGCTGCGCGGCAAGGGCGGCCGGACCCGGCTGGTGCCGATCGGCGGGTACGCCGTCGAGGCGCTGCGGGCCTACCTGGTGCGGGCCCGGCCGGGCCTGGTCGCCGCCGGTCGGGGCACCCCGACGGTGTTCGTCAACGCCCGGGGCGGGGCGTTGACCCGGCAGGGCGCGTGGACGGTGCTGCGGCGCGCTGCCGGGCGGGCCGGGCTGCCGGTGGACGGACCGCACGCGGTCTCCCCGCACACCCTGCGCCACTCCTACGCCACCCACCTGCTCGACGGCGGCGCCGACGTGCGGGTGGTGCAGGAACTGCTCGGCCACGCCTCGGTGACCACCACCCAGGTGTACACGTTGGTCACGGTGCAACGGCTGCGCGAGGTGTACGCCACGACCCACCCCCGGGCCCGGGACGCGGACCCGCCGTCGGGCCGCTGACCGGCCGCTACGCCCGACACGCCGGACCGGTGCCGAACGCGCTGGTCGTCGGTGGCGTAGAGTCGGCATCGGCGCGGACCTCCTGGAGCGACAACCGGGGTGCGCAGCGGCGCCGCGAAGGACGTCGGACAGCTCCGATGCCGGGTGGTCGTCGGGAGGGGGCAACGAGGACATGGCTGGCAACGGTGATCGTGCCGACGCCTGGACGTCGGAGCTCCGTGAGCAGCAGGCGTCACTCGGCGCCGACCTTGGTCCGGCCGACCCGGCCGCCTACACGATGCGCAAGCCGATCCCCGAGCCGATGCCCACCGACCGGCACGGCCCGGCCCGGATCATCGCGATGGCCAACCAGAAGGGTGGGGTGGGCAAGACCACCACCACCATCAACCTGGGTGCTGCCCTGGCCGAGTACGGCCGCAAGGTGCTGCTTGTCGACTTCGACCCGCAGGGCGCGCTGTCGGTGGGTCTCGGCGTCAACCCGCACAACCTCGACCTGTCGGTCTACAACCTGCTCATGCAGGACGACGTCATGGCCGAGGACGTCCTGATCAAGACGGACGTGGCCGGCCTGCACATCCTGCCCGCCAACATCGACCTCTCCGCCGCCGAGATACAGCTGGTCAACGAGGTCGCCCGGGAGATGGCCCTGGCCCGGGTGCTGCGCAACGTGCGCAAGGAGTACGACTACATCCTGATCGACTGCCAGCCCTCGCTGGGCCTGCTGGCGATCAACGCACTGACCGTCGCGCACGGGGTGCTCATCCCGCTCGAATGCGAGTTCTTCAGCCTGCGCGGGGTGGCGCTGCTGCTGGACACCATCGACAAGGTACGTGAGCGGCTCAACTTCGACCTGGAACTCGAAGGCATCCTCGCCACCATGTACGACAGCCGCACCACCCACTGCCGGCAGGTGCTCCAGCGGGTGGTCGAGGCGTTCGGCGACAAGGTCTACCAGACGGTCATCACCAAGACGGTGAAGTTCCCCGAGTCCACGGTGGCCGGTGCCCCGATCACGACGCTCGACCCGGCCTCCTCGGGGGCCCGCAACTACCGGCAGTTGGCCCGTGAGGTGATCGCGGCCCAGGCCGACCGGTAGGTCGGGGTGCACCCTCGGGCGTCCCGGACGGCGACGACGTCCGGGACGTGGACTACGGTCGTCCGGTGACCGCGCCACCGCTGGATCCGCCGACGACCCCGCAGCAGCCGCCCGTACTGGCTGCCGAGGTCGCCGCCGACCTGGCGACCGACCCGGCGGGGGTGCCGCAGGCCGGGCAGAACGCCGGCTTCACCGTCCGGCTGGCGAACTTCACCGGCCCGTTCGACCTGCTGCTGCAACTGATCAGCAAGCACAAGCTGGACGTCACCGAGGTGGCCCTGCACACCGTCACCGACGAGTTCATCGCCTACATCCGCGCCATGGGCGACGAGTGGGACCTCGACGAGACCAGCGAGTTCCTGCTCATCGCCGCCACCCTGCTCGACCTGAAAGCAGCCCGGCTGCTGCCCTCGGCCGAGGTGGAGGACGAGGAGGACCTCGCCCTGCTGGAGGCGCGGGACCTGCTCTTCGCCCGGCTGTTGCAGTACAAGGCGTACAAGGAGGCGGCGGCGCACATCGCCGAACTGGAGGCGGTCGGCGGGCGACGCTACCCCCGCGCGGTCACCCTGGAGGCCCGCTACGCCGACGCCCTGCCCGACCTGGTGCTCGGCGTCGGCCCCGAGCGGCTGCTGCGGCTGGCGGTGCGGGCGATGACCCCGAAGCCGGTGCCCGAGGTCTCCATCGCGCACGTGCACCTGGTCCGGGTCAGCGTCCGGGAACACGCGACGATCCTCGCCGAACGGCTGCGCCGGGCCGGCATCGCCACCTTCACCCTGCTCTGCGCGGACTGCGAGATCACCCTGGAGGTGGTGGCCCGCTTCCTGGCCCTGCTGGAGCTGTACCGGGAGGGACTGGTGGCCTTCGTCCAGGAGGAGGCCCTGGAGGAGCTGACCGTACGCTGGACCGGTCCCGCCGACGGCGACGCCGATCTGCACGTCGACGAGTACGCCGGCACCCCCGCCGACGCCGACGACACTGGTCCCGCCCCGGGCGGATCCGCCGCCCCGGCGGCTGCCCCGGACGGCCCCACCGATGCGGGGTCCGCCGGTCCGGGCCCCACCGGTCCGGGGTCTGCCGGTCCGGGGTCTGCCGGTCCGGGGTCTGCCGGCCCGGCGGGCGAAGCCGCGACGACGCAGGAGACGCGATGAGCGACGAGGAGCGCCAGGACTCCCTGGCCGATCAGGCCGCGGCCTGGATCCCCCCGTGGGAGCGCCCCACCGCCCGGCAGCAGCCCGCGCCCGCCCCGACCGGCACCGACAGCGAGGCGGACGCGGCCCCACCCGCCGATCCGGGTGCTCCGCCGACGGAGGCGGTGTCCGCAGACCCCACCGCCCCGACGGCTCCCGGAGCCGCCGGCGAACCGGCGGCTCCCGCAGCCCCGGCTGAGCCGGTGGTTTCCGGAGCCCCGGCTGAGCCGGTGGTTTCCGGAGCCCCGGCTGAGCCGGCTGTTCCCGGAGCCCCGGCTGAACCGGCGTCAGCGGACGGGACCGGTGCGGGTGGGGTCGGTGCGGTCGGGGCTGGTCTCGGCTCGGGCCCGGACGCCGCCGCGGCGGGGGAGCGGGACCCGGCGGGCGTGCCGAAGCGGCGGCCGGCGGGACGGCGGCGGGCGGCTGTCGCGCCGCCACCGGCACCCGAACTCGACGACGCGGAGCTGCGCGGCGCACTGGAGGCCATCCTGCTCGTGGTCGACGAGCCGGTCAGCGAACTGGTACTCGCCCAGGTGCTGGAACAGTCCCCGGAGCGGATCGGGCCGGTGCTCGACGACATCGCCGCCGGCTACACCGCCGCCGGGCACGGCTTCGAGCTGCGCCGGGCGGCCGGGGGCTGGCGGCTCTACACCCGGCCGGAATACGCGGCCCACGTCGAGCGGTTCGTCCTGGACGGGCAGTCGGTACGGTTGACCCAGGCCGCGCTGGAGACGCTCGCGGTGATCGCCTACAAGCAACCGGTGACCCGGGGTCGGGTCTCGGCCATCCGGGGTGTCAACTGCGACGGGGTGCTCCGTACCCTGGTCTCCCGAGGGTTGGTCGAGGAGTGCGGCGCCGAACCGGACAGTGGGGCGTTCCTCTACCGGACCACCACGATGTTCCTGGAGAAGCTGGGCCTGGACTCGGTCGCCGACCTGCCCCCGCTCGCCCCGTTCCTCCCCGACGACGTAGAAGAGCTTGCCGATGCCACGCGATGACCGTTCCCCCAAGCCCGACGCCCCCGTGTACGAGGGTGCCGAACGCCTCCAGAAGGTGCTCGCCGCCGCCGGTGTCGGGTCCCGACGTGCCTGCGAAGATCTGATCTTCCGGCGTCGGGTGACCGTGGACGGCCGGGTCGCCCACCTCGGCGACAAGGTCGACCCCGCCACCGCCGTGATCCACGTCGACGGGGAACGCCTCCAGGCCGACAACCGCCTGGTCTACGTGGCGATGAACAAGCCGCGCGGGGTGGTCACCACCATGTCGGACAACAAGGGCCGCAACGAGTTGGCCGAGTTCATCGGCAACCGGGTCGAGCAGCGGGTCTACCACGTCGGGCGGCTCGACGCCGACAGTGAGGGCCTGTTGCTGCTCACCAACGACGGGACCCTCACCCACAAGCTGATGCACCCGTCGTACCAGGTGCTCAAGACCTACCTGGCCGAGGTGGCCGGGCCGATCCCGCGTAACCTCGGCAAGCGGCTGCTGGCCGGGGTCGAGCTGGAGGACGGGCCGGTGAAGGTCGACTCGTTCAAGGTGGTGGACACCCTGGGTAAAACCGCCCAGGTGGAGCTGAGCCTGCACGAGGGGCGCAAGCACATCGTCCGGCGGCTGCTGGCCGAGGTCGGGCACCCGGTGTCCCGGCTGGTGCGTACCTCGATCGGTCCGATCAAGCTCGGTGACCTGCGCACCGGGCGGATCCGGCGGCTGACCAACGCGGAGGTCGCCGCCCTGTTCAAGGCCGTGGGTGACTGACCGGAGTCGCAGCGGGTACGTGTGCCGGTAGGCTTCCCCGCGGCCCACGGGCCGACGGGTGGCGTGCGTCGCCCCCGACGGCGGCGCGCGTGGCCGACCCGCGAGGCGCGGGATGATGGACGACGATGGACGACCGCTCAACGGCACCGGAGGAACCGGTGACCCGCGAGGTACGGGCTGAGGAGGACAACGGTGGAGGAAAACGTACGGGCCGGGCGCTGTGTGGTCGCGGTGGACGGACCGTCCGGTTCGGGTAAGTCCACCGTGTCGCGGCGGCTCGCCGTCGACCTCGGTGCCCGCTACCTGGACACCGGTGCGATGTACCGGGCGATCACCTGGGCGGTGCTGCGCTCCGGCGTCGACCTGGCCGACGCCGCCGCGGTGGGCAAGGTCGCCGCCGAGGTCGAGCTGCGCATCGGCACCGACCCCCGGGGGTACGGCGTGACCGTCGACGGGACGGGTGTCGACCAGGAGATCCGGGGCCCCGAGGTGACCGGCGCGGTCTCGGCGGTGGCCGCCGTGCCGGCGGTGCGGGCGTTGCTCGTGGCCCGGCAGCGGGAACTGATCGCCCAGGCCGGCCGGATCGTCGTCGAGGGCCGCGACATCGGGGGTGTGGTGGCCCCCGACGCCGACCTGAAGGTCTACCTGACCGCCTCCGAGGCGGCCCGTGCCCGACGCCGCAGCGCCGAGGACGCCGCCGACGTCACGGCGACCGCCGCGGACCTGGCCCGGCGGGACCGGCTCGACTCCACCCGCGCGGTCAACCCGCTGCGGCAGATCGCCGACGCCGTCGAACTGGACACCACCGAGCTGGGCATCGACGAGGTCGTCGCCCAGCTGCGGGAGCTGCTCACCGAGCGGGGCGTGGCATGAGCGACGGATGGGTGGAGCTGCGCGAGCCGGAGGCCACCGTCGAGGAGCCGACCGGCCCGCAGCCCGTGGTGGCCGTGGTCGGTCGCCCGAACGTGGGCAAGTCGACGCTGGTCAACCGGATCATCGGCCGGCGGCAGGCGGTCGTGGAGGACGTCCCCGGGGTGACCCGGGACCGGGTGCCCTACGACGCCCAGTGGAACGGCCGCTCGTTCACGGTGGTGGACACCGGCGGCTGGGAACCGGACGCGAAGGACCGGGCGGCGGCGATCGCCGCCCAGGCCGAGACGGCGGTGGTCACCGCCGACGTGGTGATCTTCGTGGTCGACGCCATGGTCGGCTCGACCGATGTGGACGAGGCTGCGGTGAAGATGCTGCGGCGCAGCGCCAAACCGGTGATCCTGGTGGCCAACAAGACCGACAACACCGCCATCGAGATGGAGGCGACCGCGCTGTGGTCGCTGGGCCTCGGTGAGCCGTTCCCGGTCTCCGCGCTGCACGGCCGGGGCTCCGGCGAACTCCTCGACGCGATCCTCGACGCGCTGCCCGACGCGCCCAAGATCGTCGAGAACCGGCCGCGCGGCCCCCGCCGGGTGGCGCTGGTCGGTCGGCCCAACGTCGGCAAGTCCAGCCTGCTCAACCGGTTCTCCGGGGAGGAGCGGGCGGTCGTCGACTCGGTCGCCGGCACCACCGTCGACCCGGTGGACAGCCTGGTGGAGATCGGCGGCGAAACCTGGCAACTGGTCGACACCGCCGGGCTGCGCAAGCGGGTCGGCAAGGCCAGCGGCACCGAGTACTACGCCAGCCTGCGTACCGCCGGGGCCATCGAGGCGGCCGAGGTGGCGGTGGTGCTGCTCGACTCCAGCGAGCCGATCAGCGAGCAGGACCAGCGGATCCTGACCATGGTCGTCGAGGCCGGCCGGGCCCTGGTGATCGCCTTCAACAAGTGGGACCTGGTCGACGCCGACCGCCGGTACTACCTGGACAAGGAGATCGACCGGGAGCTGCGCCGGATCCCCTGGGCGATCCGGCTCAACCTGTCGGCGCAGACCGGCCGGGCCGTCGACAAGCTCGCCCCCGCGCTGCGCAAGGCGTTGGCGAGCTGGGAGACCCGGGTGCCCACGGCACAGCTCAACCAGTGGCTCACCGCCCTGGTCCAGGCCACCCCGCACCCGGTGCGTGGCGGTCGCGCCCCGAAGATCCTCTTCGCGACCCAGGCGGGTGTCTCCCCGCCGAGGTTCGTGCTGTTCACCACCGCGCCGTTGGACGCCGGCTACCAGCGTTTCGTCGAGCGCAAGCTCCGCGAGGAGTTCGGCTTCGAGGGCAGCCCGGTGGAGATTTCGGTACGCCCCCGCAAGAAGCTCGGCCCCGGCGGCCGGGGCAAGGCCCACGGCTGACCCGGCACCTCCAAGGGCTGCCGCTCCCACCCCGGGGACGGCAGCCCTTCCGTGCCACCCTCCTTTCCTAGGACGCTTTAGGGGTGGTGGCGGTGCGCACCGACGCGGCAGGGGGCTGTGCGCGCGGTGCGAAGATCCTGCGCTAAGCTGTACCGGCTGCCGCAGGGGAAACCATGCGGAGAGCATCGGGACGTGGCGCAGCTTGGTAGCGCACTTGACTGGGGGTCAAGGGGTCGTCGGTTCGAATCCGGCCGTCCCGACGCAGCTCAGAGGGCATATCCGATCGATGGATATGCCCTCTTCTAGTAGCTGGGTGACGAACTGAGTGACTACGCCTCAGTGTCGAAGATTCGATCCATGGCGACCGCACCGCCGAGGAGCACCGGCCGTAGTTGGTGCGGGTAGACGCTCTCGGTGACGGTAGTGCCGGAGGGGTGCGCCACCCCGACCGCGCAGCCCGTCATCGTCCTCCCCGCCGCCGGGGACGGCCGCTGCCACGATGCACATGGCTCACTCTTCGCCCCGATGGCGGGCGGCAGGAGCGCGGGTGGCCAGCGCGGTGATGAACGCGACGATCTCGTCGGGGTTCTCCTCGGCCATGAAATGCCCGCTGCCGGTGGCCTGGTAGGTAAGGTCCGGGGCCCATGCGCGCCAGAGCGCGGAGGCGTCGAAGCCGAGCTGGGAGCCCCAGTCCTGGGAGATGACACCGACAGGCATCGTGAGTTGCGCGCCGCGTTCACGGTCGGCGATGTCCATGTCGAGGTCGATGCTGGCCGTCGCGCGGTAGTCGGCCACGATCGAGTCGATCGCGGCGACGGAGCTGTCGACGTAGTAGTCGCGCTCGTCGCGGGTGAAGGTGGTGCCGGTGGGGTCCCAGGCGTCGAGGAAGGAGCCGAAGAACTCGGGACCGACGGCGGCGATCATCTTCTCGGGCAGGCCGGCCGGCTGGGCCATGAGATAGAGGTGCCAGGCGACCTTGGCGTTGACACCGTGCAGGACGGCCCACGTGTCTAGGGTCGGCAGGACGTCGAGGATGCCGAGGTAGCGCACTGCTTCGGGGTGGTCCAGCCCGGTGCGGACCGCGACGAGAGCACCGCGGTCATGGCCGATGAGCCCGAAGTGGTCAAAGCCGAGCTGACGGGTGATGGCGATCACGTCGTTGCCCATCGTGCGCTTGGAGTAGGTGCCCGGATCGTCGGCGACGGGCTTGCCGCTGGCTCCGTAACCGCGAAGGTCGGGAACGATGACGGTGTGGTCGGTCGCAAGTTTCCCGGCGACGTGACGCCACATGTAGTGGGTCTGCGGGAAGCCGTGAAGCAGCACGACGGCCGGCCCCTGGCCGCCGACAGCGACGTTGAGGTCGACGCCGGCGTCGCCGCCGATCGTGTGGTAGGTGACATTGTCGATCACGAATGGTGTGGTCACGAGTCCTCCTGGGGTTGGTTGGTGGGGCGGGTTTCGGGATGGCCGGAGAAGAGTCCGGCGGGCAATGTGGTGACGCTGTTGGCGGAGGCGACGAGCGCCGGGATGATCACCGTGTCCACGAGTGCGGACAGGTAGGCGTCGTCGACCGCAAGGCCGTTCGCGTGACGGAGCAGCAGCACCGACCCGACGACCTCGTCGAAGGCGAACGGGCTCGCACCGGCGGGCATCTCGCCACGAGCAACCGCGGCGTCGATGACCGCCTGCGGCAGCCTGGCCCCCGTGGGACCCGCGGAGCTCTCGATGGCGTCGCACAGTTCGGGGTCTTTCAGCCCGGCTTGGAGCAGCATCAACGCGGTGCCGATGTCGGCCGCAGTCATCGTGCGTTCCAGCCGCCGCACCAGGATCAGGAGGTCCTCGCGCAGGGTGGCCCCCTGCGGCAGCGGGGACGTCGAGTGCTGGGCGGGCCCTGCCTTTACTGCGGCGATGACCATGTCCCGCTTGGATCCCCATCGCCGGTAGAGGCTGGCCTTCGACGTCTGGCAGCGTCGAGCTACCGCCTCGAAGGACACGTCCTCGTACCCGTGCTCAGCGAGGACCTCGAGTACGGCCGCGGTGATCCGACGCTCAAGTTCGGGATCGCGCGGTCGACCGCGGGCCCCTGACGACTCCTCATTCCGATACGCCACGTACCGTATCGTATATCAGGATGTTGGAACCGTCGACCGACACCCCCGTCGGTAACTCGTCCTTAAGCGCGGATCGTGTAGCTCACCGCATCAGAGGGTGTGGCCGGGCGGCCTGTCTCCCGGCACCCGTGCTGGGAGGTGACGTCTGACGGGTAGACGACGGCCGTTTCACCACCTAGCAATCCAGGACGAACACTTAGAGCGAGACGAAGCCCCTGGTCGGAGGCACGAAGCCGCAGCGGTGGCGCGCCCCCGCGGGGGTGGCACCGATCGGTCACGCTGGGTGTTGGCCGACACCGGCAGGTGGCAGCCCCGGGCCTGAGCGCGGGCAGACCCGTGTAACGAGGAAGGCGGCTGCCATGCTCAACTCGTTTCTCCAGGCCCTTGCGACCAAACTGGTCGAGGAGATCCTCAAGCGGCTCGTCGAGTGGCTTTCGCCGAAGGTCCTGCACGCCGTGCCGCATCGTGCGTCGCCCAACTGCCCTAGCTGCGGCGGGTACGGCGTCCACCGGTGGGCCACCGGCGGCATGTGGGTGCTCCTGCCGTCGGTGCTGGCCTTCGCGTTGGGCTTCGGATTCACCCTGCTCGGTGTGCTGCTGGTCGTGCTCACGGTCGTCGCCGAATTGGTATCGGACGGGGCCGGCGGGATCGTGCCCGCCCTGCTCGCGCCGCTCGGTCTTCTGGTCCCTGCCACCCTGATGATCGCAGGCGCGTTCGGTCTTGCCCACTACAACAGCTACCCACCGAAGTGGTGCGCCCGCTGCCACGCCCGGTGGCCGCGCCGTGAGCGAAACGAATATCTGCGGGCGTCAGCCCCGGTGTTGACCTGCGATTGCGGTCAGCGACTGCGGGTGCCCCGCACGGCTGCCGGAACGCGACTGCGCTGCCCCCGCTGCCGAACCGAACACGCCACCCCAGCCCCGGCCCGCCCCTGACACAGGGTCAGCGGTGCCACCGTACCGTCTGGCCGCTGGACCTGGCGGTGTGGGCGCACTCCGCTCTCGGCCGTGACGGGTTGGCACTCGCCAACCGCCTCGTCGAACTCGACGACGTGTAACCAGCATGACGGAGCAGGACGTCAACGACGAGATCCTTGCGGAAGCCCACCGCAACAACCGCTGCATCCCGTCCGGTGACACGTCACCGGCGTGCTCCGCAAGGGTCCAGCCGTTCTTGCGACCCAGATCCGAGACCAGCCCGCATAGGTACTGCCGCGCCCGGCGACGCGGCTACGACCGATGAAACCGAGGCCCGATCCGGGCATGCAGCCGGTCCAACTCTCCACGCCAACGCTCAACATCGACGTCCGCCACAGGCAGACCAACGAACCCGACCCGAAGACGATTCGCCCACTGTCGTCGCAGTGCTAAGAGACGTCTCGCAACTCGGGGCAGCCCGGTCGAGGCGAGCCAGGAGATCGGCGGCCGGTGGCTGAGATGTGGTGCTGGAGGAACGTGACGCGGGAGGCGACGTCGCTGTGCGGCAGGGTGCTGAGTTCGTAGCCGTGTTGGTTGTAGGCGGCGACCATGGCGTCGTGGGTACGCACGGCTTCGGCGAAGTCTTGGTGTCGTTCGCTGTCCGTGGTGTAGATCTGCGGCCAGGGTGGGGCGATGAACACGCGCTGGTGGTAGCGGAACAGCTGCGCGGCGGCTGTCACGTGTGCGGGAACGGGCTGGCCGAGTAGGAGGTAGTAGCCGACCAGGTCCGGGATCCCTCGGTCGAAGAAGACGGGTCCGGGATGCTGGCTGGCTTGGCGGTAGGAGCGCATCTCCCAACTGAGCATGACCTCGGCGAACAGTCGTGAGTCCCCGGTGTGCAGCGCCTGGCCGCCGATCGACAGCTGGTCCTGGATGATCTGCCGTCCCGCTTCGTCGACGCAGGCGTAGCCGGCACGCCGCAAGCTGTCGATCAGCGTGGTCTTGCCGGCTCCGGGTCCCCCGGTGATGACGATGTACTGGCTGCTCACGTCGTCCTCTCTGATAGGCACGCACTCCTCGTGCCCCCGGGTTTGTCCGCTGGGGGTGATCATCGAGGAAGCATGGGTACAGGTGATCTCCGCAGTCCGTCAGGAGTGGATCCTCCCGTTCGCTGGGCTGCCCCCGCCCAGTTCCGCACGCTGGTCCGTCTCGTCGCCGAGCGTGGCGGGGACGGGATCGCTGACCGTCGGCCGGGCCGACGGTGGGCCCTCGATCTTCCCGGCCGGGTGCTGCTGGTGGCCGTCTACTGGCGTATGAACCTGGCGATGCGGCAGGTCGGGCCGTTGTTCGTAGTGTCGCATCCCGCCGCGCACCGAGTCATCGACACGGGCGAAAGTCTGTGCCGGCATTCGACGTCGAGCGGCCGGGGTCGGGCGGGCGGTGGTTCGACGCGAGAAGGATGCGCAACCGTTCGCGAGAATCTAACTCATTCGACTCGGCTATTTATCTCCACGTTGTACGGGTCTATGTTTTGGGTCACGAATCCCTGTTGCTTGAGCCGCCTGCCAGGGAGGTGATATCTACTCGAATTCTCGTGGTGTCCCTCCCGCCCCTCACCCCTCACCCCTATCCCCGTTCTGGTCTTGCCTGTGCGGCGTGCCGGATTCGGGGCCCGTGCAGCTGTGCGCCTGACCCACCGCCAAGGTCCGGGCAGTCAGGTGGCCAGGAATTGAATGTGTCTCGGTCAGGAGAGGGAGATGGGTAAATTCTGTTTGCCCGAAGACATGTCCGCCGTGATGATCGGCGGTGCCCGACGCGCTGCCGTCACCAGCGTGCTGGTGGTGCTGACTCTGGTCGCGGTGGTCGGTGACGCCTCGGTCTCTGGGGCGAACGGGAAGCCGGCTGGTCTAACCGCCGCGTCTGCGGTGGCCCAGCGACTGGTGGCCCGGCAGGCTCCGGCCGAACTCGGCGCAGTGACCGCCATCGCCGCCGGCTACGGCCACAGCCTCGCCCTGCGCTCGGACGGCACCGTCCTCGCCTGGGGCCGAAACAGTGAAGGTCAGCTGGGTGACGGCACCGTCGACCCGAGTCTCACTCCGGTGCGGGTGTGCGCCGTAGGTCAGGTCGCCCCCTGCACCCGGTTCCTCACCGGAGTGATCGCCATCGCGGCCGGGTTCGTGCACAGCGTGGCCCTGCTCCGGGACCGCACGCTCGTCGCCTGGGGGCAGAACGTGACAGGTCAGCTTGGTGACGGCACCTTCACGGACCGCTCGGTTCCGGTGCGGGTGTGCGCGGTGGGCGAGGTCGCACCGTGTAGCCAGTTTCTCAGCGGGGTCAGGGCCATCGCCAGCGGCGACTCAGACCACAACCTTGCTCTGCTGGTCGATGGTGCTGTCGTCGCCTGGGGTTTCAACGCCTTCGGTCAGCTTGGTGACGGCGGGTACGCCGGGAGTCCGGTTCCGGTGCGGGTGTGCGCGGTGGGGGAGTCCGCCCCCTGCGGCCGGTTCCTGAGTGGGGCCAGGTCCATCGCGGTAGGTGAAGGGCACAGTCTGGCCGTCGTGGGGACCGGCTACGCCGTCGCCTGGGGCTTCAACGGCGCCGGTGAAGTCGGCGATGGCACCAGCGACAATTTCCGTCCCATCCCGGTGCGGGTGTGCGCGGTGGGGGAGACCGCCCCCTGCGACCGGTTCCTGAACGGGGTGAGTGCCCTGGCGGCTGGCGCTTTCCACAGCATGGCGTTGCTGGGCAGCGGCAGTGTCGTTTCCTGGGGCTACAACGTCGAGGGTCAGATCGGTGACGGCACCCGCGATAACCACCGGGTGTGCGCGGAGGGGCAGGTGGCACCCTGTGACCGGTTCCTGTACGGGGTGCGGCACATCGCCGCCAACGGTTTTCACAGCCTGGCGCAGCTGAGTAGCGGTGGCGTTTTGGCGTGGGGCTACAACGGCTATGGACAGCTCGGCGACGGTACTCGCGTGAATCGTCTGACGCCGGTGCGGGTGTGTGCGGTGGGGGAAGTCGCGCCCTGCGGTCGATTTCTGTACTTGATTCGGGCGATCGCCGCTGGCATCGATCACAATCTCGCGCTACAGCCGAACTACACCGTCGTCGCCTGGGGCTTGAACAACCACGGCCAGCTGGGCGACGGCACTACCAGTGACCGTTCCGTTCCGGTGCAGGTCCTGGCACCCCAGGGCCCGGCAAAGTCGTCAGGTGACGCCGGGTAGTGCCAGCGGGCGGATGCTGTCTCGGGCGTGATGTCGGTTGGTGGCGGCGATGCTGCTGACTTCGGTCAGGCGCAGCTGGGAATGCACTGCCGTGGGCGTCGCCGACGATCAGGCTCAAGGGGCGGTCGGCGAGCGGGTTCGGTGCCGCGGGCAGCGCTCCGGTCAGAGGACGAAGGTCCCGTCGCCGTCGAAGTTCGGGTTGTCCGCCACGGGCTGGCCGTGGCGTCGTTGGGTGTTGTAGTGGTGGCGGTAGATGTTCAGCAGGTGCTATGAGCAGTCGCAGAACGCGGTCGCCTGGACGACGCCCGTGACTTTCACGGTGACCGTCGGCGTTTCCGCGACGAGTCCGACGGCCTTCGCCATGTCGTCGGACCAGACGACGAGGTCATCGGCGCCGGGCGTCGCTCGGACGGCAGAGGTCGTGAGAATCGCCTTGATCTGGAACGTGGCGTTGACGGGCGGCTTTTGGACGTAGGCCAGAGCGACCCAGTCCCCACCGGGGACCTCTTTCGTGGAATCCCACTGGACGTAGTACCGCGGCGCGTCTCCGGGGCAGCATTCGCGCGCGATCAGCACATACGAATGCAGCCCGGGCGCAGCGCGCGTCCTGCCGCGCACCTCGACGGCGCAGGCGTCTTTCACACACTTCACGGTTGCGCCATCTGTTGACGTTGGCGTGAGGATCATGAGAGGCGGTGGAGGGCTGGGCGACGGTGCCGGGGGTGACGTCGAGGGCGCGGACGCCGGGAGGCGGTCGGACCCGGCAGGCCTGTCCGACAGGACATTCGGCAGGCCGACGGCGAGCGCCACGATCACCCCGGCAGCGGTGGAGACTCCGACCACGGCTTCCCACAGCCGCGACGGAGAGCGGGGTTGCCGCCCTTCGTCACCTCCTGTGGCCGGGGGTGAGGCATCTTTGTCGGCGACGCTGTCCGAGCTGCCAGGTGGAGTACCTTTCTGGATCTCTTCCTCGTTCACCCCATATCCCCCATAACCGTCTCAGTGGTCGTCGCCGGAACATTGTGAATTCCACTATCGGCGATGGGGTCAATTGTCGGCCGTCGAAACAGGGCAGGGTTCGTCGCTGAAGCCGACCGGGTGCGAATGGCCCGGTGGCATATCGTGATCATCTGAGTGTCCGGGGCGGATAGTCGCCGGTGAACAGCCGGACTACGAAGGACCCGGTGAGACTGTGCCGGTGCGATGGAGGTTCATCGGGGCGCCGACATCGAACCGGCCCGGTGACCGCTGCGGGCGTATGCGGCGGTCACCAGGGCGCCGCCGATGAGGGCGGCCGAGCTGAGCGCGAGTGACCAGTGCAGGCCGATGGCGACGCCGGCCAGGCCGACGGTGAACCCGCTGCCGATCCGCAGGCCACCGGCGGAGGTGCTGTAGAGGCCCAGGGCCAGGCCGCGGTGGTCCGGGGGAGCGTGCAACTGCACGACGGTCTGCGATATCGACATGGCGGTGAGGTTTGCCAGCCCGCTGACCGCCAGGGCGGCGACGGCCACGACCAGGCTGTTCGTCAGGGCGAACAGCAATGTGCACAGACCGACGGCGATCGTGGCGGCGACGGCCGCGCGTACGGTGGGCCGTACCCAGCCGGTCGCCTCGAGCAGCAGGCCGCCGAGCACCGCACCCGCCGCGGTGGCGAACAGCAGCACACCGTAGGCGGCGCCGCTGTGACCGGCGCCGAGATCCTCGGCGAACTCCGGCATCGTCGACTGCAGGGATGCGCCGACGAAGAACGAGCCGAGGCCGGCTATGACGATCATCGCGGTGACAGTGCGGCTGAACCGTGTACCGCGGACGGCCAGGATGGTGGAGAGGGGACTGGTCCGGGTGGTGGGTGGCTGGGCGGCGCGGCGGTGTCCGGTGAAGCGGGTCCGGGCGAGGAAGAGGGTGAGCGGCAGGTAGGACGCGACGTTGAGCAGGATGCCGGTGCTGGGTCCGAGCAGCAGCAGTACCGAGCCCATCACCGGTCCGCAGAGCTGTCCGAGGCTGCGGAAGGTGGCATTGAGGCGTACCGCGCTGGGCAGTTCACCGGGTCGGCTGAAGTCGTACAGCAGCAGTTGTTCGGCGGGTCCCCACAGCGCGCCGGCGCAGCCGTGCAGCACGAGCAGCACGGCTGCGTGCCAGATCTGCAGGGTGCCGGTGAGGAAGAGCAGTCCCCAGGCCAGGGATACGGCCATGAACAGGCCTTGTGCGGCCTGCACGACGCGGCGGCAGTCGTATCGGTCGGCGAGGGTGCCGGCGGCAACCGACAGCAGGAGGAACGGCAGCCAGTGGCTGATCACCTGGAACCCGGCGAGGGCCGGGGAGTGGAAGGTGCGCCAGAGCACCCAGTAGGTGATGACGTGCTCGATGTTGTCGGCCATCATGGCCAGGCCCGTCCCGATGAGATAGGGACGGCAGTCGGGGTTGCGTAAAGCGGCGAACCGCACGCCCGCGCTCGGGGCGATGAGGTCAGTCATCGTGCTTCGCGTTCCAGTAGCCCTTGACGAAGATGTCGTGCGCGGCGATGCCCAGCCGGGGCAGGCGGGCGCGCAGGGCGGTGACGGCGCGACTCTCACCGAGCAGGTAGGCCCGGCCGTGGCCGCCGGGCGGATCAAGCTCGTCGAGGTACGCGGCGAGCGGGTGTGGCGAGCCGGGCGGGCTGCCGTCGCGGCGGACCCAGATCAGGCGGGTCGCCCGCACGGGTACGCGGTCCTGCTCGTCGCCGATCTCGGCCAGCAGGTAGCTGACCGGGCCGGGATCGAGCGCCTCGGTGATGACGCACAGGGCCGGCAGCGCACTCTCGTCGCCGACGAGCAGGTACCAGTCGGCGGGCCGGAGTTCCATTTTGCCGCGTGGTCCGACGAAGCGGACGGTCTCCCCGGGTCGGGTGGTCGCCGCCCAGTGTGCGCCCGGCCCGTGGCCCTCGTGTAGCAGCACATCGAGGTCGACCTCGCCGGTTTCCGGTCGGGCGTGCCGGATCGTGTAGTGGCGTTTCACCTCGCGGTCGTTGCCCGGGAGCAGTATTTCCAGGTCGGCAGCGACGCGGGGCGGGGCCGTGGTCAGCGATTCGCCGGTCAGCGTGACGCGGACCGTTCGTGGCGTCAGCATGCGACGCGCCGTGACGACAGCGGTGTGGACGGTTCGCACAGGCGCACTCCTCGTCATTTCGAGGCACGATGCCTCGGAATGGAGACCCTAGCAGATACGAGGCATCGTGTATCGGTATGGTGGGGTCATGAGTACGACCGCTCCACCCGGACGGCCACGCAGCGAACGCGCCCGCCGGGCCGTCCTGCACGCCGTCGACGACATGCTGGTCGACATCGGGTACGCGGCGATGACCATCAAAGGCATCGCCGAACGCGCCGGAGTTGGCCGACAGACCGTCTACCGGTGGTGGTCGACCAAGGCCGAGATCCTGCTGGAGGCCAGCGTCATCGACGCGGCCGAGGCGCTGGAAACGCCCGCCCAGGACGACCCGGTGGCCGACCTCACGACATATCTGCAGACCCTTGTCGATTTCCTCACCACGTCACCGGCGGGCATGGCCTACCGCGCTCTTCTCGGCGAGGCGCAGCACGACCCCGCCGTGCAGGTCCTGGTCGGCGACGCCGACCTGCTGGCCGCCAGCACGGCTGCGGTCCTCGACCGGGTCCGGGCCTCGGCTCCGGCCATGCCCCAGGTCGGTCTGGCCGCCGCCCAGCTGGCCGGTCCGGTGGTGACCACCGTGTTGACCGCCCGTCCGCCATGGACCGCCGAGCAGCTGCGCCTGCACGCCGCCACCCTGATCAAGGGCTGGCAGTGACGCCATCCTGACGAGAGGGGGCGCGACGCCCCTCGGTCGTCAGCCTCCCTGATGGGTGGTGAGAGGGGCTGTGCCGCGTGGGCGCACAGCAGGACTTCCGCTTACCGGGGTCAGGCCTGCGGCGCGGTGCGCGGTGAGATCGCGTCCCGCACGCACGCGGCCAGGAGTCTGCGGCGCCGCTCGTGGTCCGCTTCGGGTTCGTCGGCGCTCGCGGCGTAGACGATGCTGGCCGCCGACCAGGAGAACGCCATGCTGAGGACCAGGGTGAACAGGTCGAAGGGGTCGCCCGCGCGCACCCGGCCGGCGGCCTGGGCCCGGGCGATCTGCGTGAGCTTCGGCTCGTGGTCGGCGGCCCGGCCCAGGCTGCCGGTGGGCTGCCGTTCCAGGCGTAGCCAGGTCAGCAGCCGGACCAGCTGAGGGTCGCGCAGGTTTTCGTCGTACATCGCCACCGCTGATCCGGGCAGGTCGTCCGCGTCGAACGGGACCACGCTCATGAGTTGGTCCGCGCGGTCGGCGATGACGGCGTCGAACAGGCCGTCCTTGTTGCCGAAGTAGCCGTACACCTGGGCCTTGTTCGTGCGCGCCGCTGCGGTGATGCGGTCGATCCGGGCCCCGGCGATGCCCCGTTCGGCGAACTCGGCGGCGGCGGCGTCCAGGATGCGGCGGCTGGTGGCTGCGCCTTTGGCGGTCACGGGGCCTGACGACATGCGACCGACTCTAACAAACCGACGGTTCGGTTGCTTTCGGTGTGGTGACCGGCTAGGTTCAGAAAAAACCGAACGGTTTGTTTGGAAGGAGCGTCCATGAGGACGACCATCGGGTGGCAGAGCGTGGACGGCACTGTCGCCCTGCAGCGGGCGGCGTTCGAGCGGCGGGACCTGCGCAGCGACGACATCGCGGTCCGCGTCGACTACTGCGGCGTCTGCCACAGCGACCTGCACCTGCTCAACGGCATGATGCCGCACTACAAGAACGCCGCAGGCGTCGTGCCCGGCCACGAGTTCACCGGCACGGTCGCCGCCGTCGGGGCGGCGGTGACCCGCTTCGCTCCCGGCGACCAGGTCGCCGTCGGCACCCTCGTCGACTCGTGCGGCGCCTGCCCCATGTGCCAGGTCGGCCAGGAGAACTTCTGCCTCGAACGCCCGACCAGCACGTACGGCAGCCCCGACCGGCTCGACGGCACCATCACCAAGGGGGCATACAGCCGCGAGTACGTGCTGCGGGAGAAGTTCGCCTACCGGCTGCCCGCCGGCCTCGACCCGGCCGCAGCGGCACCGCTGATGTGCGCCGGCATCACCATGTGGGAACCGCTGCGCGAGGCGGGAATCGGCCCCGGTAGCCGGGTGGCGGTCGCCGGACTCGGAGGCCTCGGCCACCTGGGGGTCAAGCTCGCCGCCGCCCTCGGCGCCGAGGTGACCGTACTGAGCCGTACCGCCGGCAAGGCCGACGACGCCCGCAAACTCGGCGCTGTCGAGCTGCTCGTCACGACAGACGACACCCAGCTCGCGCGGGCCGCCAGCCGCTTCGACCTCATCCTGGACACCATCTCCGGCCCGCACGACCTGTCGCCGTTGCTGCGGCTGCTGACTCTCGAGGGCACCCTCAGCGTGCTCGGCTTCCCCATGCAGACACCGGTGAACCTCATGGAACTGAGCTTCGGCCGTAGGAAGCTCAGCTCGTCGGGCACCGGCGGCACCAAGCACACGACCGAACTGCTGTCCTTCGCCGCCGAGCACGGCATCACCGCCGACATCGAGCTGCTGCCCTCCGCCCAGGTCCAGCACGCCCTCGACCGTCTCGAACGCGGCGACGTCCGCTACCGCTTCGTACTGGACCTCGCCGACCTCGACTGAGCACCGCGGCCACCGGTGTTGCGGGCCGAGGTGATGCGCCCGGTCTGCTCCGGCGGACCTCTGTAGGGCTGTCGGGAGACCCGGAGCGGCCACGGCGGGACCTGAGCTCAGCGGCGAAGCCGGCACCCTGGGATCAGCGATCCCGAGGTGCCGGCTTTGCCGTTCGACCACGCCTGGTGACAGCTGTCGGCCAAGGGGTCGATGTCGAACCCTCGTCCCCGGAGACTTCCTCGTAGTCACGGGTCCGACGCACTGCGACATCGACGACGAGTAGGAAACGTGACCGGACCCGGATCGGGAACACCCGACCGAACTCCACCAGCAGCCACGGCTGAACTGGGCGTCGTACTGGGCAACGGCGGTGGTGCGGGCCTGCAGATATTCGACATTGACGAGGATGCGGGCTGCTTCACCAACGTCCTTCACCGGGTTCGCATCATCGACCTCGACAGCTTCGACCCTGAGCGCTTCTTGTAGGCCGGACAGCGTCCGCGGACCGGCCGCAGCGGCTGTAGTCGCCGCGCCACCCTCGGCACGGACCGGGGGCACGTTGCGTTGGTGGTGACCCGCAGACCGCGCTTGTTCCGCCTGCTCGCGGCCGTGGCCAGCAGCCCGGCGTGGTCGCGTCGACGGGTCGAGACTCCCCGGCGTCGACCGGCACCGCAATGACTGGTGGTTCTCCCGTGGATGACTTGGCAGGCTGTGGTCAGCGTCCGGATCGAGCCGGCAGGTGCTACGACAACGCTGAGCGCTCCTGCTGATGAGTTGAAGGAGGACCTCCGCGCTCGCGTACCTGCGTGCGGTGTGACCACCGTATGTCCGGCCTGCCGACGACTACCCCAGCGGGTTGTGTGAGTCGACGGCCCGGCCGAAGTGCTGCGTCTTGACGCTTCTCCACGAGGGCATGCAGACCGGCGAGGACCGATCCGTGGGGAGGTCGGGAGCAGTTCCGAGTCGTGGTCGGCTGCTGTCCTACCGGGAGCTTCGTCCTGTCCGGAGCACTCTTACGCCCCGTCCTACCTGCTCAGGCCCCCTTGATCACGATGATCACGATGCCCTGTCCAACTGGTGCCGTGTGCCGTCCGTGGTCACCCTGTTTCAGAGCTCGACCATGGCGAGCGTCCACTGGCCGTGATCGTCTTCCCAGAGGGTGACGATCTCGCCGACCGGGAGCGAGTTGTACTCGTGCCGCTCATCCTCCTCGTAGAAATCGCCATCCTCCACGATTGCCGCGACTATGCGCAGGGCGTCTTCGCGAGTGCCGTCGGTGGCTGCCCGGATGCGGGAGACCCGCCACGTGACACCGCTGAGGTCGCGGCCGATGAGCGCACTACCGGGTACGAGATTCTCGTCGTCATCATCGATCTGGAAGAGAGTGCCGGGACCGTCGACCAGTAGCGTGTCGGTGTCGCCGATCATCAGGCTTTCGTCGATGACCTGCTGTTCGCCGCGGAGCACCGCCGGGTCGAGCCAGGCAGGCCGCCGGTCGAGTCCGACCGCCCCGATGAAGTCTCCCCAAGCGTAGAGCGCATACATGCACGCATGTTATACAGCGGCAAGCCCCATGCTTGTTCGGAGGAACGGATGACAGCGGGTGTGCTCCGCCTCTACTCAAGCGGCCGTGCTGCCGTACGGCTTCTCACCCGAGGTGCGGGCGGAGCTTGAACGGCTGGTCGACGACCGTTCGGTGCGGGTCCGGCTGGCGATGGCAACGTCCGAGGTCGTCCCGCCGCACACCAGCAGGCCCTCGGTGCTGATCCGACGACGCGGTGGCCAGTGCGGCCCGTGAATTCGGTCCGGCATCCGGCAGGTCCTCGGTGGTTCGGGCACCCCGTCTCGGTCACCGGCGATCCGCGACCGGCCCAGGTCGATCCGGTGGTGCCCCGTGTGCTGAGGCCGGCAGCGGGCAGGCAATCTCTGCGGCGGTGTGCCGTGGGCGGGGTGGCGGGTGGGTGGCCTGGATCGTTAGTGTCCTAAATGGACAACGCCTCGGTGGTCCGGGCATGACTGAGCGTCGAGAATGCCGTCGTCCACACGAAAACTCGGACGATCCGCAGGATCGGCCACCGCCAACGGACCGTTGAGAGTCTTCGGCCCGCGAGGCTCGATCGAACCCCTGGAGGGCCTGAGGCATGGATCCGCAGCCGCGTCCGATTCCGCCGACCGCCCAGATCCTCCCGCCGGCCTATCGCTTCCCACCGGCCTACGAGGTCCCGTCGAGTGCGCAGCTGGCGCCAGTGGTATCGGGGAAACAAGCGGCGCCGGCTGCCGGTGGGCCGATGGCACGGGACGGGGCCGGTTCGACAGCAGCCCGGATGGCGGGGGCTGCCGGGCATGCCGTCGGGGTCGCGGGGTACCAGACGCTGCGCGCCGCCAAAGCGGCCGGCACCGGGATCGGCCGGTATTTTATCGGTGTCGGGTACTTCTTCCGCGGCGGCAGGCTGTTCGTCACCACTCCCGGCCTCTGGACGTTCGTGCTGCTTCCCCTCGCGCTAACCGGTTTGGCGCTGCTGGGCTTGCAGGAAGCCGTCGGGCTGCTGGTCGATCGGCTCACCGGTTTACTGCTTGGGATCACGTCCGGCTGGCCCGAGGTCGTGCGATGGATCGTCGACAAGGTGCTGTGGGTTGCGGTCAGCCTGTTCTTCCATGGCGCGATGACCGCGCTCACCGTGCCGCTGACCATGCTGTTCGGGGCGGCGTTCTTCCCGGCCCTGACCCGCGACGTGATCCGGCGCACCGGCGGGACGAGCCGGGGAGCGCCGCCCTGGTACCGCTCGGCGGCGGTCTGCCTGCGTCAGACGTTCATCGTCACCCTGGTTCTGCACGTGGGCTGGCTGATCATTCTGCCGCTGCTGTGGATCCCCGGCGTGAACCTCGTCGCGGCCTTCGGAGGCGGTTTGCTGTTCAATGGCTTTCTGATCGGCTCGCTGGTGCTCGCCGTGCCGCTGCACCACCATGGCGTGAGAGGCGTCGGTGAGCAGATGCGCTTCGCTTGGCGGAACCTCGGCTTCACGCTCGGCTTCGGCATGACCAGCATCTGCTTCCTGATTCTGCCGGTGTTGTCGCTGCGGATGCTCACGCTGCTGCCGATCAGCCCGGTGTTCGCGGTGCCGGGCGTCGCCCTGTACCTGCTGACCGCACCCTCCACCCTGGTCGGGGCGGTCCTGCTACACCAACGGATCGAGTCGGCCGGCAACGCCGGAGCGGCCCGCGATGTCGACTCCGCCGGGAGTGTTTGGGCATCCGGGAATGGTTGGTCGACCGAGCCCAGCGCATTGCCGGCCGCCAATCCCGCGTCCCAGCCTTAGTACCTCTTCGGGGAAATCACCTGATGGTCCATTGAGTCAGTGGGTGCTCGGGAGCCGTCGGATCAGTGCGCGCCGCGTGGACCTGGGCACGCCTCGGTGCGCCTAGCGCTCCGTCCGGCGGTCGTTGCCGCTGCCGGGTGATTTAGACGTATCAAAGGGCTGCCTGGTGACTCGTCACAGATCGATGCGGCGGGCTGAGCGATATCGGGTATGGCCCGCCCGAGAAGACCCGACGTCCTGCACACAACGCCGATCGACGCCCGCCCCACTCGGTCGACGCCGCCCGTATAGGTCAGTGTCCGCCGCGGATCAGGTCGAGGGGGGCGGTGCGGATGCCGAAGTGCTGCCGTAGGGCGCGGCCGGCGGCGTGCAGTCCGGACATGCCGTGCACGGCCGGGCCGGGTGGGGTGGAGGCCGAGCAGAGGTACACGCCGGGCAGCGGGGTCCGGTACGGGTCCCAGCGGGCCGCCGGCCGCATCACCAGCTGCCACCCGGTGACCGCCCCGCCGGAGATGTCCCCCCCGACGTAGTTCGGGTTGTGCATGCTGGCCTGCGCCGCCGGCACCACGTGGGTGGCCAGGATCAGGTCGCGGAAGCCGGGCGCGAAGCGTTCCACCTGGGCGACGATCTGGTCGCTGACGTCGCGCGGGGAGCCGTTCGGCACGTGCGCGTACGTCCAGAGCACCTGCTTGCCGGCGGGTGCGCGGGTCGGGTCGACCACGCCGGGCTGCACCGCGAGCACGTAGGGGCGTTGCGGGTGCCGGCCGCGTACCACCGCGGTTTCGGCGATCCGGGCTTCGGTGGCCGAGCCGACCAGGTGCAGGGTGCCGGCGCGGGCGCAGTCCGGATCCGCCCACGGCACCGGCCCGGAGAGCGCGAAGTCGACCTTGCACGCGGCCCCGCCGTACCGGAAGGCACGCAGACTGCGCACGTAGCCGGCGGGGAGCCGGTCGCCGGCGATGCGCAGCAGGCCGGCGGGGGAGACGTCGAGCAGGACCGTGCGGGCGGGCGGCAGGTCGGCCAGGTCGTCGATCCGGTCGCCGGTGACCACCTGGCCGCCGAGTTGCCGTAGCCGGTTCACCATCGCGTCGGTGATCGCCCGGCTGCCCCCCTCGGGGACCGGCCAGCCGACCGCGTGGCCGAGGGTGGCCAGCAGCAGGCCGGCCCCGGCCGGGGCGAGCCGGCGCGGTGGGGCGATCGCGTGCGCCGCCACCCCGGCCAGCAGCGCGGCGGCCTCCCCGGTGCGGAACCGGGCCGCCGCGGCCGGGGTGCCCTGTTCCAGGGTGCGGATCCCGAGCAGCAGTGCGGCGAGCGGGTCGCGGGGCATCCGGCGCAGGTCGGACATGGCCGTGTCGACCACTCCCGACCAGCGTCGGACCAGCGGCCCGAGCAGGGACCGCCAGGCCGCCCCGTCGGGACCCAGCCCTTCGGCGGTACGGTCCAGATCCCGCCAGGCCAGCGCCGCCCGCCCCCCGTCGAGCGGGTGGGCGTACGGGATCTCCGGCTGCAACAGCCGTACGCCGTGCGCGGCCAGGTCGAAGGCGCGGAAGAAGGGCGAGGCGAGGGCCATCGGGTGCACCGCCGAGCAGACGTCGTGCCGGAACCCGGGCAGGGTCAGCTCCTCGGTCCGGGTGCCACCGCCGATGGTCCCGGCGGCTTCGTGCACCTGGACGCTCAGTCCTGCCGAGGCGAGCACCAGCGCGGCGGCCAGCCCGTTCGGGCCGGAGCCGACCACCACCGCGTCCAACCCGCCGGCTGCCGCCTGCGCTCCCATGGTGTGCCCTCCCGTCTCAGACCAACGCCTGTTCCGCAGCCAGACTGGCGTAGAGCGCATCGGTGCGGACCAGCTCCGGGTGCGAACCCACGGAACGGGCCGTGCCATTCTCCAGCACGACGATCTTCTCGGCGGCGAGGACCGTGGAGAGCCGGTGCGCGACCACGACCACGGTGGTCCGGCGGGAGATCTCCTGGATCACCTCGCGTAGGGCGGCTTCGTTGGTGGCGTCCAGTTGCGAGGTCACCTCGTCGAGCAGCAGCAGCCGGGGACGGCGCAGCAGGGCGCGGGCCACCGCGATCCGTTGCCGCTCGCCGCCGGACAGGGACAGCCCCCGGTGCCGGATCGGAGCGTCCAGGTCACCGCCGAGCCGGTCCAGCAGGGTGCTGAGCCGGGTGGTCCGCAGCACCGCGTGGATCTCCTCGTCGGTGGCGCCGGGGGTGGCGTACGCGACGTTCTCCCGCAGTGTCCCGGCGAGCACCGCGACGTCCTGCTCGACGTACCCGATGGTGGCGCGTAGCTCGGCCAGCGGCCAGTCGGCCAGCGGCCGGCCGTCGACGAGGATCCGGCCCTGTTGCGGCTCGGTGAAGCGTTCGATCAGGGCGAGCACCGTGGTCTTGCCGGAGCCGGAGGGCCCGACCAGGGCGGTCAGCCCGCCCGCCGGCACGGTCAGGGTGAGGTCGCGCAGGGCCGGTTCGTCCCGGTCCGGGTACCGGAAGCAGACCTGTTCGAACACCACCTCCGCCGGCCCGCGGGTCGACCCCGCCCCGGTTG
Source organism: Micromonospora sp. NPDC049081 (assembly GCF_040648835.1). Classification (NCBI taxonomy): domain Bacteria; kingdom Bacillati; phylum Actinomycetota; class Actinomycetes; order Micromonosporales; family Micromonosporaceae; genus Micromonospora; species Micromonospora sp. NPDC049081. The sequence goes on from NZ_JBEZEK010000036.1 coordinate 47,341, forward strand.
AGGTGGTGGGCCCGCCGGCTCCCGCCGGCACACCGGTTGCGGTGGTCGCCGGGGTGGCGGCGCTGACCGGCGGCGCGGGGGGCAGGTCGATCGGTTCGGTGGGCAGTGCGTCGATCTCGGCGATCCGGGTCAGCGCCGCCCGCCCGATCTGCAGGTAGGTGCCGGCGCCGACGAGCTGCATCACCGGGTGGCTCAGGTAGGCCACATAGAGCAGGAAGGCCACCAGCGCCGAGACGGGCATCGCGCCGCTGGCCACCCGTGCGCCGCCGACCCCGAGCACGACCAGGAAGGCGACCTGGATGGCCAGGCCGGCGCTGGTGCCGGCGACCGAGCCCCAGCGGGCCAGGCTCACCCCCTGCCGGTACGCGGTCAGCGCCGCCGCGTCGATCCGGGCCGCCTCGGTGGCCTCGGTGCCGGAGGCCTTCATGGTGGTGAACGCGCCCAGGGCCCGTTCCAGGGCGGCGCCCATGTCGCCCACCGACTCCTGGGAGCGCAGCGCGGCGGCGCGGATCCGGGGCATCAACAACCCCATGATGATCACCAGGAGCACCACCACGACCGCGGTCACCCCGAGCAGGGCCAGGTCGACCACCGCCATCAGTGCTACCGCGCCGAGCAGCATGACGCCGCCGGTGAAGATGTCGATCAGGGACTGGCTGGCGATCTGCCGCAGCAGCATGGTGTCCCCGGCGACCCGGGCCAGCAGGTCACCGGGGGCCTGCCGCTGTAACGCCGGCACGGTGAGCCGCAGCAGGTGCCGGACCAGGCCGCGCCGCCCGTCCAGGGCGACCGCCTCGGCGGTGCGCAGGATCAGGTAGTTGCCGATCCCGAGCAGTACGGCGGCGATGATCACCAGCCCGGTCAGCACGACCAGCGCCCGACCCACCCCCTGGCCGGCGGTGAGGCCGTCGATCAGGGCCTTGGCGGCCAGCGGCTGGGCCAGTCCGAGCAGGCTGGAGGCGAGCAGCAGCACGGCGGCGGCCACGAACGGCCCTCGGTGTGGCCGGACGTAGCCGGCGATCATGCGTAGCCAGTGCCGCTCGCCGGCGGCCGGGGTGCTCACCGGTCACCCGGGGCGCGGTAGACGGTGACGTACATCGGTTCCGTGCCGGTGAACTCGTTGCCGGCCCAGTCGCTGTGCCGGGCCAGCGGGACCAGTCCGGCCTGTTCGGCGTACCCGTCGACCTCGTCGGGGGTGGTGAGTCGGCTCAGCTCCGAGGCGATCCGGGACCGGCCCTCGGAGATCCAGATGTGCGCCAGGTGCCAGATCCCGTTCGCCACGTCGATGGTCGAGTACGACAGCAGCCCGGTGTCCTGGCCGGGGTAGGGCACGAAGAAGGAGTCCCGGGCCCGGCCCTGGTTGAGTACGGCCAGCGCGAACTGCGGGTTGTGGGTCTCCACCACGAGGAGCCCGCCGGGGGCCAGCCGGGCGGCGGCGGCCTGCACGACCCGTTGCTGTTCCTGCGGGTCCAGCAGCATCGACAGGGTGCCGCAGATGCAGTAGACCAGCCCGTACCGGCGGTCGTCGGACCAGTCGCGGATGTCGCCGTGCACCGGCGTGACCGGGCGGGGTCGCTCGGCGAGGGCGGCCCGCAGCGCGTCGAGCATCTCCGGCGACGAGTCCACCCCGACGATCTCGCCGACCCGGTCGGCCAGCGGCAGGGCGATCCGGCCGGTGCCGACGCCAAGCTCCAGGGTGGGTGCTCCGCCGCCCGGGTGCAGGCCGGCGAGGTACGCGACGGCCGGCTCCGCCGCCGTCCCGCCGGGGAAGAGTTGGTCGTAGAAGTCGACGAACTGGCGTCCGTAGCCGCTGTCGGCGATCTCAGTCATCTCGGGGTGCCCTCCGGCAACGGTTCGAACGGGGAGACCAGCAGGTAGTCCGGCTGGTGGGATTCGTCGTAGCCCGCGCTGCGGGCGATCACGAACTGGAATCCCCGGGGTACGTCGGCCCCGGCGTACTGCCGGCGTACGGCGTGCGCGACGAAGTCCCGCAGCACCTCGTACGGCGCGGTGGCGGTGATCTCGACGCCGGGGGTGCCCAGGTGCACGATCAGGTCGGCGCAGATGTCGAAGATCGCCTTGTCCTGCCGGCGTTCCGGGAACCAGACCACCTGCCGCCAGTGCCGGCGTGGGATGTGGGTGGTCTCCACCCAGCGGGTCTGCGTGCCGTCGGCGGTGAGCACCCGGTGCAGGACGTGGAAGTCGTGCTGTGCCGGTTCGGGGGCGAAGAAGCGCCAGTTGCCGATGAGCAACCCGGGTACGTCGTAGCGGCGGAACCGGTCGAAGACCTGTTGCGGGTGCTGACTGAGCACGGTAACCCCGAACCAACCGACCAGGCCGGCGGTGATCGCCGTGGTCAGTGGCCGCAGGTCGGAGCCGACCCGGCGGCTCATCGCCGGACCTCCGGCTCCGGCTCGGTGACGTCGTCGACGAACGCGGTGAGGATCGTGACGACCTCCGCGGACCGGTCGGCGTCGGTGAGGATCTCGTCGTGGTCGGCTTCGGCGATCAGGTGCCGCTGCGCCCGGGGTGCCGCGGCGGCGAACTCGTCGTGCAGGTCGGCCTGGACGGAGTCGGCACGCGCGGTCCGCCCGGCCGTCACCACCACCAGTGGTACGTCGATCCGGGGCAGCCCGGTGCTCTCGTCGGAGAAGCGTTCCTGCACCACCCGCCACTCCCGCCGTGCGGCCGCCCAGAGTTCCGGGTCGCGGTACTGGGCCAGGGCCAGCGGGCGGACGGGCTCGGGCAGCCGGTCGATCCAGGGGGCCCGGGGCAGCAGCGAACCGAATCCGGCCCGCAGCGAACCGGGCATGATGGCCAGGGTGCTGGTCAGCGCCCGGCCGCCCTCGGCCTGCCGTAGGGAACGGCGTAGTTCGGCGGGGTGGCTGGAGTCGACCAGGGCCACCCCGTGGACCTGTCCGCCGAGTTGTGCGGCGGCGAGCAGGGCCAGGTAGCCGCCGAGTGAGTGGCCGACCAGGACCACCGGGCGGTCGCCGGCGACGTGCCGGGTCAACTCGACCAGGTCGTCGACCATGGTCTCGAACCGGTACTCTCCGGTGCCCCGGTAGCGGCTGGCGCCGTAGCCGGCCCGCTGGTAAGTGACCGTGGTGAACCGGTCACCGAGCGGACCGGCGATCCGCTCCCAGTGCTCGGCGGTGGCGGCCATCCCGCTCTCCAGCACCACCACCGGCCCGTCACCGGCGGACCCGCCGGACCGCACCCCGGCACCGGCGGGTCGTGCCTCAGCCCCGCCGGACCGCACGCCGGCACCGGCGGACCGCGCTTCAGCCCCGCCGGGCCGTGCCCCGGCACCGGTGGTGCGGTCGGGTGGCGGGTTGCCGGCGTACCGGTAGGACAGGACGTTGCCGGCGGCGGTGGTGACGGTGCGCTCGTCGCCGCGCCCCCGCTCGATCAGCCGACGCCGCCGGACCCGGGCGACCTGGCCGGCGGCGAAGAGCACCAGACCGGCGGCCGCCGCCACGGCGGGCAGGGTGTCGTCGCGCCGGAAGCCGGCCGCGTCGCCGGTGCGTTCCCGGGGCCGGGTGGTGTAGGCGACCGCCGGATAGGTGGAGGTGAACGCCCAGAAGAACCGGCCGAGCCCCATCACCCGCGCGTTGACCAGGTGAAACGCCCCGGCGGTGGCGAGCAGGTACGGCGCGGGGCGGCCCTTCGCGGCGTAGGCCAGCGGGAACGCGCACTCCATCGCCAGCACCCCGTGGGCGGCGAGTTTCGTCAGCCGGGGGTAGCGGCGCATCAGCTGCCAGACCTGCGGGTCGCCGTAGGTGAGGGTCCGGGTGATGCCGGGCAGGGCGCGTCCGCTGCGCCAGGTCTCGCTGGGCAGCTTCGCCCAGCCGGAGACCGTGTACGACAGCACCGACTGCAGGGCGACGAACCAGAGGCAGGCGTCGACCACGGCGGGCCGGCGCTGGCCGGCGCGGGCGGCGGTGGTGAGCGCCTGGACCAGGAAGGAGACCTGGTCGGCGCCGTCGCTGCCGTACAGGTGCTGGGCGTGCAGCGCGGCCTGGCTGCCGGTGAGCACCGCGTTCGCGGCGACCCGCTGCCGGCGGCCCAGCGGCAGCCAGAGCGCGGCCGCCGCGACGGCCCGGCTGACGTGCAGCGCGGTGGCCACCCGGTCGTTGGCGGCCAGGTCCAACGCCCGGGTCAGGCGGGGGGCGTGCTCGTGGAAGGTACGCCGGTTGACCGCCCAGTTGTTCGCCCCGCCCCGCTGCCGGTCCCGGCTGCGGGTGAGGTACTCCAGGCTGGCGAAGAGGTGGGTCACCGAGCTGATCCGCTCGGTCCAGTTCAGCACGGCGGAGCGGTCGAACGTGGCGGGCGGCCGGAGCCGGCGGTGCCAGGGTGCTCTCTTCATGGGTCAGCGCTTCCTGATGGTGCGGGGAGGAGCGGGGCGGGACGGGTGGGCGCGCTGCTGCCGGCCAGCGAGACCAGCTTCGCCGGCTCGGTCACCGAGCGTCGCCGCGAGCTGCTCGACAACCTGGCC
>NZ_JBEZEK010000037.1:0-44529 GCF_040648835.1 Micromonospora sp. NPDC049081
CTCAGCCCAGTCTTCCAATGCGATCACCCCTCCAGCCTCGGAGGGGTCAGTCCCAATCCGCCGCTAGAGGGTCAGTCTCAGCGCGTCGTCGACAGCCTCCTCAATGCCTAAGCACTGTAATGCGCGCTCGCTTATCCGTTGAGGATCAACGACCAAGATCTGGTGAGAGACAACGGCGAGACTACGCCCCGGGCCTGTTCAACCGCTTCGTAGCACGGTTGGCTGTGGTTGCCGGATCGCGTTCGTCTGGCGCTTCTGAGGCTCCTGCTCGTCGTCACTGCCGGGGAGGGCGTGACGGCGGGCAGGACAAGACGCAGTGCTGGTAGCTGCGGGGGCTACCTGCCCACCCATCATCCCGGTCCTATTGGAGGTTGCCATGAACAGCGTGCTCGCCGTCAGCGACGACCCGTTCGAGCTCGATGTGCAGATCGTCACGGAGAGTCCGGTTGCCGCCGCCTTGCTGGGCGACACGGACGACGGCTGCGACACCGTGAGGGGCAGCGACTGCTGACCGATCATCCTCGCTGGTTCCGGCAGGCGATCCCCCGGTGCCTGCCGGAACCGGCACCCCCTATCCAGCCATGTCCCGCAGGAGCGCCTCGTGACGGAAGGAGAGCGACTCATGTTTCGGTCGGTCGATGCCGCGACGATCCGCATTGCCGCTCACTCATGGCCCGACGGCCCTGCGCCTTGGCCGGACCGGAGCGACGCCTCCGGTATCGGGGACTGGCTGCAAGCGACGTGGCGGAAGGTCGGTCTGGCCGAAGCTGTCTGGGCCGCCAGCCCTGAGTTCGCCGCTCGCGTAGAAGCGGTTCTCGCCACAGGAGGCGCTGCTCCGGACCGAGGGTGGCGGATGGCGTTGGCGTTGGCGCGGTACCTGGTCCGTGCGCAGCGGCGTGCTACGCCCTTCGGGTTGTTCTCGGGGGTGGCGGCCCTGCGGTTCGACGCGGTGGCTGCGGTGGTGCCGGCAGGGCGGCCGGCGATCCGGGTACGGCCGGACGCGAGTTGGCTCGCGTCCCTGATTGCGCGCCTTGAGGCTGAGCCCGACGTGCGCCGCCGTCTGCCCATGCAGGCGAACAACCTGGCGCTGGTGAACGGGCCTCAGATCGTCGTGGCCCGCCGGCCGCACGCCTCTGCACGTACGGAGTCGACCTCGGTCAGGAACACCGCAGCGGTACGGCTGGCGATGTCACTCACCCCTACTCCGTTGCCGTGGGGTGAGCTGGTCGACAAGGTCGCTGCTGCGTTTCCAGGCTTCCCACGCACATCCGCTGACACGATGGTTGACGGCCTGGTGAACCACGGCGTGTTGATCTCCGCTCTGCGGCCACCATCGACGTGCACGGACCCGATCAGGTATGTCCTGGACACCCTCGATGCGGCGTTCGACGGTGATCCGGAGGGGCAGCGAGCCGTTCGAGCCGAGCTGCGCTCGTTGTGTGGTCGTCTCGGTGGTACCAGCGCGGGGAGCTCGACGTACCTTCGTGGGCTCGCCGACCGTATGCGCAGCGTGGCATCGGCCACTCAGCCGCTCGCGGTGGAGCTTCAGCTCGCAGATCAGGTCACCCTGTCGGAGCAGGTCGCCACCGAAGTCGCCGCTTCGGTGGCGGTGCTGCGACGGCTGACGCCGGATCCGGCGGGGCGGCCGGAGTGGCGTGCGTACCGTGCCCGGTTCGTCGACCGCTACGGGATGGCGACGGTGGTGCCGCTGGATCGGCTGGTAGATCCGCTCGTCGGGTTGGGCTTCCCCGAGCACTTCGGCGCTGTGGCCGTCGCGCCTGCGGCTCTGCTGTCCGGCCGTGACGAGCGTCTGCTCGCGATGGCTCAGCAGGCGGTGATCGACGGTGCTCGTGAGGTGGTTCTCGATGACGCGGTCGTCGAGTGGCTCGCCGGCCCCAGCCGAGTCACGGGGCCTGTCAGCCCTCATGTCGACGTCTCGGCTGAGGTCCGCGCGGTTTCGCTGGAGGCGCTGACACGGGGACAGTTCACTGTCGCGCTGACCGGCATGGGACGCTCGGCGATGGCGACGAGCGGGCGTTTCCTCGACGGGCTGCCCTACGCCGATCGTGAGTTGATGTGCCGGGAGTTCGCCCGTCTTCCTGTCGCGGTGGCCGGGGCCATGCCGGTACAGCTGAGCTTCCCGCCGCGCAAGCTGCACACCCAGAACGTGCTCAGCTCCCGGCAGGTACTCCCGTGGCTGATCAGCCTGGCCGAGCACCGGCCCCTGGCCGAGAACATGATTGGCCTCGACGACCTCGGTGTGACCGCCGGCCGTGATCGGCTGGTTCTTGTGTCGATGTCGCGGCAGCGGGTGGTGGAGCCGACAGTGGCGCACGCGGCCGCCGTCCACACGATGCCGCTGCTCGGCCGGTTTCTCCTGGAGTTGCCGCGAGCTACGGATGCCCGGCTGAGACCGTTCGACTGGGGTGCGGCTTCCTGCTTGCCGTTTCGACCCGCGCTGAGGTACGGGCGCGTCCTCCTGGCGGCGGCCCGGTGGCGGGTCGATCCGGCGGCCCTGCCCGATGCGGACGCCAGCGATGGCGAATGGTTGACGGCCTGGGAGGCGCTTCGGGCGAGGCTGCGGTTGCCGGCATGGGTGCAGGTCGGCAATGGTGACCAGCGGCTTCGGCTCCATCTCGATCAGTCCATGGATCGTGCTCTCCTGCGTGCCCACCTGGAGGCCAGCGCCGGACCGGTAACCGTGGTGGACGCGGCGAGTCCGCAGGACTTCGGTTGGCTCTCCGGCCGCGCCCACGAGATCGTCGTGCCAGTCGCCTCGACGGTTGCGCCCGCTGCCGCGCCGGCTGCGGTTGGCGCGCGGAGCGCATGGCCTCCGCCCGCTCCCCCCGAGCCGGTTATTCCGGGTGCCAGTGGCCTGCTGTCCGCTTCAGTGACCGTCGAGCCTTCGACGGTGGAGCTGGTCTTGGGCCGAGGGCTGCCCGCGCTGTTCGCCGACTGGCCCGAGCCGCCGCTGTGGTGGTTCGTGCGCATGCGACGCCCCACCCCGCATCTTCGACTACGACTGCACACCGATGACTACGGCGACGCGGCGGTACGGGTCGGACGGTGGGTCGCCGGGCTCCGACAGCAGCGCCTTGCCGGCGATTGGAGCCTGGACACCTACCATCCCGAGTCCGGTCGCTACGGCTGCGGCACCGCGCTGGCAGCAGCCGAGAGGTTGTTCGCCGCCGACTCCTCCGCAGCCCTGGCACAGCTGGCAGTGCAGCCCGCGTCTGGAATCGATCGACGGGCACTGACCGCCCTGAGCATGGTCGACCTTGCCGCCTCGATGCTCGGCAGCCGCACCGACGCATGCGAGTGGCTGGTGGCGCGCCCCGAGCAGACCGGGCAGGCACCGATCCAACGAGACGTGCTGCGCCAAGCGGCCGCCCTCGACCCGAACGAACTTCCCGAGCCCATCCAGCATGCATGGCAGCAACGCTCCAGGGCCGCGACCCGATACGCCGGTCAACTGTCCGCCGTCGCCGGCCCGCTCACCCCCGCCTCGGTGCTCGCGTCACTGATGCACCTGCACGTCGTTCGCGCTCTCGGCCCCGACGAAGACGCCGAACAGCTCACATATCGGCTGGTACGCCATGTCGCGCTGGCGGCGGTGCGCCGCCGGACTCGCGCCGTAGGAGCATCCCGATGACCAGAGCACCGCTGAGGACACCGTTGCTACGGGCGGCCGAGACGATGGCCGCATGCATCACCGACACCCTGACCGAGCCGCCACCCCCGGATTTCGCAGCGGACGACTACGGGCCACGCAGTACCCGCTGGTACGCCCAGTCGCTGTCCCGGGGTGCCACCGGGGTGGCACTCCTGCACGGAGTGCGAGCGCAGACAGGACACGGCGGGTGGGAACCGGTCCATGCCTGGCTGCGACGCGCGACCGCTGACTCACTGAACAACGGCAGCGGAGCCGGACTCTGGTTCGGCGCACCCGCTGTCACCCACGCGCTGACCATGGCCATGCCGCACTCCCGCCCGGCGGCCCTGGACGCGCTTGATCACGCCCTCGATGACCTGGTGGAACGCCGCCTGGCCGCTGCCACGGCACGCCTCGCGGCGCGTGCCCGGCCCTCGCTGTCGGAGTTCGACCTCGTACGTGGGCTGACCGGCCTGGGAGCCCACCTGCTGCGCCGCACCCCGGACGGACCTCTGCTCCGGCGGGTGCTGGCGTATCTGGTCCGGCTCACCGAGCCGATGCAGACCGACGACGCCGCAGGTCGACTTGCGCCGGGGTGGTGGAGCGCAGACCCCGCAGACCGCGAAGGTTCGGAGCCGGGCGGGCATGCCAACGTCGGCATGGCGCACGGCATCGCCGGCCCGCTGGCTCTACTGGCCCTGGCCATGCGGCAGAACATCCTGGTGCCGGGGCACGCGGAGGCGATCCGCCGGATCTGCACGTGGCTCGACTCCTGGCAGCAGGCGAGCCCTGCGGGACCGTGGTGGCCGGAGAAGATCACCGTCGCGGAGTTACATGCCGGGAAACCCGCCATGAGCGGACCGGCGCGGCCGTCCTGGTGCTACGGCACCCCCGGAGTCGCCCGCGCCCAGCAGCTGGCCGGGATCACTCTCGACGACGCCGCCCGGCAAGAGGCGGCAGAAGAGGCGCTGACCCGCTGCCTGGCCGACCCTCTCCAACTCGGCCGGATCGTCGATCCGTCGCTGTGTCACGGCTGGGCAGGGCTTGCCGCTACGGCTTGGTACGCCGCCGCCGACGCCCGCACCACCAGTCTGCAGAAACAGCTGCCCCAGATCGTGCGCCTGCTGATCCAGCACGCCACGGACACCACCCCGGCACGATCCGGCTTGATCGCAGGCCCCGCCGGAATCGCCCTCACCCTGCACACCGTCGCGACCGGCACCGACGTCCGCTGGGCCACCAGCCTACTGATCAACTAGACGAGGAGAGCGTCGTGGATCTCGATCACGAACCCGACACCGAGCCACCAGGCGTGGCACCGATGAGCCGATGGCGCCAGATCAACCTGATCTTCTCGGACTGGCAGACCGCTGAGAATTTCGCCGCAACGCGGCTCGCCGCTGAGCTCGCCGCTGCGGAAGACCACCGGGCGATCACCGCCTTCTGGTTCATCCGCAAGAGCGAGACGTGGCGGCTGCGACTCCTGCCCGGCGACCGGCTCGCCCAGGTCTACGCCCTCCTCGCCGCCATCACCGACGACGACCGCATCCGCAGTGTCACCGAGCCCGTCTACCGGCCCGAGGCGTACGCCTTCGGCGGGGACCAAGCCATGACGATCGCCCACACCCTCTTCCACACCGACAGCCGCCACATCCTCGGCCATCTCGCCACCGCCAGCGGCACCCATCGGCGTGAACTCGCCGTCCTACTCGCCACCCGGCTCATGCGCGCCGCCGGACTGGAATTCTCCGAGCAGGGCGACGTCTGGCGGCTCCTCGCCTCCCGCCGGCACCAACCGAACGCCCCCGCGCCGAGCCCACGGCTCATCGCAGCGGTGCAGCGCCTACTCACCGCAGCCGACGACACGGCCGCAAGCCCACTGGCCATCACCCCGCAATGGCCGAAAGCCCACGAGCAGGCAGGCGCGGACCTCGGATTCCTCGACCGGCACGGCGCGCTGACCCGCGACCTACGCGAGGTACTGACCCACCACCTCCTGTTCCTGTTCAACCGGCTCGGCATCTCCGCCGCCGACACCTGGCTACTCGCGACGGCCGCCGTGACCGTCACCTTCCACCACCCCTTCGACACCCCATCCGGCTACCAAACCACCACCAAGATCGACAGTAGGGTCAACGCAGTGAACACTCCCCCCACCGCACCAGGAACGTCCAGTGCCGCGACGCTGCGCGAACAACTCGTCAGCACGCTCGAACAACGCGGCCACATCCGCTCCGCCCCCGTCGCGCACGCCTTCCGCACGGTCCCCCGCGAGCAGTTCCTCCCCGGCATCGACCTGGACACCGTCTACACCCGACGCCAGATCGTCACCAAACGAGACCCCAACGGTGCCGCGTTGTCATCAGCGTCGTCCCCCAGCCTCGTCGCGGACATGCTCGAACAACTCGCCCCACAACCCGGCCACCGCGTCCTGGAAATCGGCGCGGCCACCGGCATCAACGCCGCCCTCCTCGCCGAACTGACCAGCCCCGGCGGCACGGTCATCACCATCGAACTCGACCAGGACCTCGCCGACGGCGCCCGCGCCAGCCTCGACCGCGCCGGCTATAACACCGTCAAGGTGATCTGCGGCGACGGAGCCCTCGGCGACCCCGACCACGCGCCCTACGACCGGATCATCGTCACCGCCGGAGCCTGGGACATTGCCGCCGCCTGGTGGGAACAACTCGCCGACCACGGCCGCATCGTCGTGCCCCTGCGCGTACACGAGAGCGGCCTGACCCGATGCTTCGCCTTCGACCGCACCGACCCCCACCAGCTCGTCAGCACCACGACGCCACTGGTCTGCGGATTCGTCCCCATGCGCGGCAGCACCGAACACACCGACCACCACGTACGCCTCGACACCGACGTGGTCCTCAAACTCGACGCCACCGACCAGCCCGACCGCGCCGCGCTCGCCAGCGCCCTCAGTCACCCCCGGCTCGAACGCTGGACCGGCATCCAAGTCAGCGACGCCGACCCGATCGGCCACCTCGACCTGTGGCTCCTCGTGCACGCCAGCAGTCCGTTCGGCCGCCTCGGCGTCGGTGATACCGCCCGCACCAGCGGACTGGTCACCCCCGCCTACCGGTGGGCCGGTGCCGCCATCTACCACGGCGGCACCATCGCCTACCTCGCCTTCCAAGACACCGGCGACGGCCACCACGAACTCGGCGCAATCGCCCACGGACCCGACGCCAACGCGCTCGCCACCGACCTGACCAACCTGCTCGACCAATGGGACGCCGCAGGCCGCCCCAACCAGCCCACCGTCACCGCCCACCGCGCAGGAACCCGACCTGCCGAACCCGGCGACATCAGCCGACCCGACACCGCCCTCACGATCACCTTCTGACCGCACCCCGCGCCGGGACGGTGCCCTGTCCCGCCCCGGCACCCGTGGGACGAGCGCAGCTGAGATGTCGCGCACGCCCTGGACGCACCTCGTTGCCACTACGCGGCTCTTCCGCAGCAGATGAGGACACCATGACTCCGTCACTTGCCGCCACCATCGCCGCCCGATTCCCTCTCGTCGCCCGCAAACGACCGCCCGCCAAACCACTGGACGCTCGGGTCGACCGGCTCGTCAGGCTCGCCGAAACCGCACACCGCGAGAGCGACCCGGACAAGGCGTCCATGGTGTTCAACGGGGCCGCCCTCATCGCCTCCGACTGCGGAGAACCCCACCTCGCCCGCGCCTGGTGCCACCGCCACGCCAGCCTCTACCTCAACCAAGCCCCGCTGACCGGCTACACAGCCCGCTTCGCTCTCGAACCAGTCGTCAACCTCGCACGCCTACGCATCCGTGAAGGCGACGGCAACGGCGCGTACCGCCTACTCACCCACCTGTACACGGCAATCGTCGGCGGCATTCCCGTTCTTCTGGACGACCTGGAGGTACACCCTCGACAGCTTCCCGCCGATCCCGAAGAGCTCGATCAGATCATCAGTTGGCTGCGCGGCACACTGCTCTCCGACGGAACCCGCGCCCTCATCCTCGCCGAACGGTGGGACGACGCCGTAACCCATGTGCGCCGGTACGACGGGGTCGGACCTACCCTCATGGATGGACGACAGGTCGCGATCGTCGCCCACCTACTGCACAACGAAGGACCGGCAGCAGCAGCTCTCCTCACGACCACAAAGATCGAAGCGCCGTGGGAGCACGCGGTGCATGGACTCCTCACGACCTGGCTGGACCTGGCTGCGGGTCACACCCCCGTCGACCACGCTGACCTCATCGATCGAGTGTCGGCCACACCACGAACCACCGGTCTCACCGTGTTCCGCGTTCGCCTCGGACTGACGGCCCTGGACCTCTCGGTGGGCTTGCCAGTCGATGTCGTAGACAACCTGACCAAACAGTTGGTCGCAGATGCTATCCACGACGAGGACGCCCACGCGGCGCGCGACCTCATCAATCATCCGGCCGTTACCTCCGAAAGCGAAGGGACGCTGCGGGCTTTGATAGAGGCAAGTGGGTTAGGCCAGGGCCACCTACCAGCAGCAGCGGTTGATCAGCTTTCCTCAGCACTTGATGTGGCGGGAACCGCAATACAACGGCATCTGCCCTGCCAGCGGAACCGATTGAGGGCACGACAACCCCGGTCGATGCTGCGATGAAACGAGCCGCCATTCTCGTCGGAAGCTGTAGAGGCAGGTGTACGTGAGCCCGGACCTGCTCGGCAAGATCAACAAAGGCGAGCGTACCGCCAGCCTGGACGTCATGAGTCGCTGCGACCAGGCGTTGGGGACGGGCGGAGCGTTGGCCCGCTTACGACGATTCGTGGACCACCGCTCGGCAGCGCGGCCACGAACGGCTACCTCGGTGATGAATCCGACACGGTTCATGGTGGTCATGGAGATCCTGCCTGTCGGGCCTGTCGACTCCGCCGCCGTTCCCCTCGTGAACAGCGGCGGCCGGACCCGTTTGTACGCACTCCACGACGGACAGGGCAGATGATCGGAGCGGATGCCGTCCCGGTTCCCGTCACATCGGAGCAGATTCGCGACCTGCAGAAGGCACTGGGACGGCAGTTGGCCCACTGGCGCAAGGCAGCCGGGATGACCCAGGCCGCCCTCGCCAGGCGGACGGCCTACTCCCGCAGTTCCGTCGCGAACGTGGAGATCGGGCGGAACGCCATCACGCGTGGCTTCTGGGAACGCGCCGACCGCGAACTCCGAGCGCAAGGATCGCTGGTAGACGCGTTCGACACGCTCCAAGAGCTGATCACCATGCTCCAGAGGCATCGAGCGTGGCTAGCCGAACACGAACGACTGCTCCGCCATCAGGCAGCCGTACCCGCGAAGCCACCACCCGGCCTCATGATCACGACTCCAGCCTGCGCATGCACGGTCGCGATCGCTCGTTGGGGAGAACGGGAAGTCCTTGCGCTGCGGGAGGCACTGCGGCTCAGCCTTGGAGCGTTCGCCGAACGGCTTCGCGTGCCCCCCTCGGTCGTCGCCACCTGGGAGGACCGCAGACAGCTTGAACCTCCGAACCTGATGATGCAGGCAGCCCTCGACGACCTCCTCAAACTCGCCGACCAGGACACCCGGACCCGCTTCGCACGGATTCTCCAGATGCCACCGATGAGGTCCACAGGCCACCCCGGTATGCCTCAAATCGGTCAACCTGCGACGGACGGCGACCCCGCCTCACCGAAGTGAGGGACCGCAGGCCACCCGGTGAAGGGGACAACGATGGGCAGGCCGCAAAGGACCATCCCAGGATCGCGCCAGCCGGTCATGTTCGGGGCCCTACTGAGCAACGCCCGTTGCCACCAGTGGCGTCCCACCGGAAGCCCTCATCAGGTAGATGGGGTCCGGCTGGGGTCAGATCCGAGTAGCCGACCGCGTTCGCCCATTGGCTAGGTTGGCTGGACGACGACATCTTGGAGTGCCGGTGAACCCGCAAGAGGCTCTGCTACGTCCTGCCCGGCTTTACGGAGCTGAGGACGTCCGCAGGCGCGAGTGCCCGATACCTGCGGTCCCTGGCGTCTACGGCTGGTACTTTGCCTCTCCGCCATCCCTGGTCCCCGTCGAAGAGTGCCACAGGTGGAACGGGTCGATACTGCTCTACGTCGGCATCTCACCGAAGGCACCACCGAGCAACGGCCGCCCTCCGAGTCGGCAGACGATCCGAAGCCGGATTCGATACCACTACCGGGGCAATGCCGCCGGGTCGACGCTGCGGCTGACCCTCGGCTCGCTCCTCGCTCAAGACCTGGGGATCGGCCTGCGGCGGGTCGGGAACGGAAGCCGGCTGACGTTCGGCCGAGACGGAGAACAGCGGCTCAGCGCCTGGATGGCCGACCACGCCCGAGTCGTGTGGACCCCGGCAGAGCAGCCATGGGCACTCGAAGAAGAGTTGATCCGATCACACGTACTGCCGCTGAACCTCGACCAGAATCGGGATGGCTCCTTCCACAGCCAGCTCTCCGCACTCCGCGCCGCCCAGCGCGCACAAGCCCGGCTGTCACCCGTAGAACGGCAACCCTGATCAACGCCCACTCGCCGGGAACGCCAGCACGGCGCGCCTTGGCCTGTCGTCCGCCACCTCCCCGTGCCGCTGAACACGACCACCAGGCCGACCACGGTGGGCCACTTCGCCAAGGAGACACAGCGCATCGATGAACTTGGAACCAGCCAGGGCCGAGCGGCCCATCGCCGCCCGACGCGGCGGCCGCCCCCGGGCCTTCCTTCCGATACAAGCTCAACCCAGGCGCGGGCCGTCAGCCTGCCCCTACACCGAGAGCAGGGCCTCCTCGTTGGAGAGGATGAACTCTTTCAGCGCATCCGGCTTGAGATCCACCGCAGGCAGCTTGTCGATCGCCACCCGATCGACTTGGTAGCCACCACGCGACGGATCAGCGAACTCCTCCCCGGTCCGGGCGTCCTCGTTCAGCTGACGTAGCCGACAGACGAAGAAGTGCTGGACGGAAACGCCCTCACCAACGGAGGCGGTGAACAGGAACACCTGGACGAACCGGTCCGCCTCGGCACCGAGTTCCTCGTGCAACTCGCGGCGAAGCGCCGCCTCCAGGGAGACATCCGTCGACTCCAGACCGCCGCCCGGCATCGTCCAGTACGGCACCCGACCGGGCTTGATCCGCTTGATCAACACGAGACGGTCGTCCTCATCCAGCAGAACGGCCCGCACCGACCTACGTACGATCTGACGCACGACTTGCCCCTATCCGCGCCCAGAAATCACTAAGCGTTGCGAAACGTACCCGGTTGCGGTGTCGGGCGCACAACGAGGGACCCGGCAAGCCGCACCCCGCCGACGCGGACGTGACCGACGCGGCGCGTCAGGCAGTTGATCCGTCTCTCCACCGACGCCACCCGTCCAGCGGAAGCCGGAACGGTCCAACGGCTCCCGAGCACCCACCGAGACACCGAACCACCAACAGAAACGCCAAAAGGCTCTGACCCAGGGTGAAACCCCAGGTCAGAGCCTTTTCGGTGGTGCGCCGCCAGGGACTCGAACCCCGAACCCGCGGTTACCGAAAGTAGCGATCCGAACCTTGTCGCTGCCTGTCGAAAGTTGGCGCTGAGCTGCACAGACATGCCCGCGCTGTGATCGCTTCTTATCAACACTTGCCACTCACAAACGTGGGGTTTTCGGGGGGTAAAAGAGGGGGTGCCGACAGCCCGTTGCCAGGATCCACCGACCCGCCGCCCGGGTTAGGGCACTATCGGCGCGAGCACGACGAGCGCCTGCCCCTACCGCGACCCGCCCGCCGTCGGCAGGGGTTCGTGTCGGCGGGGAAACACGAACTGAAATCCAACCCTGTTCAGCGCTGTCAGCGTCGATCCTGTTGATCTAGCAGCTGATCATGGCGGCGTTCCGGTCCCACCTACAGAGTGGACCAATCCTGGGCACCACCTTCTCCACCCCTACCTATTTACCCACCCTTTACCCCTTTTCAGTGAACCTGAGCAGGTCATGCAATTCGGCCCCAGAGTTTCCATTTAGCCGCTCTTCAGGCAGTTGGGGTGCACAACCTCGCTCTTCAGCCCTGGTGTGACCAGAGTTCAATGATCAAGGTTAGACTGGCGCATGGGAGGGCGGTGCCCGAAATATTGCGCAGAGGAGGGGCGGTGCCTGAGACGAAGATAATCGTCTGCCTGGCAAACTCGTGGAAGAACCACGGTCGCTGCGTCGCTGGCGTCGAGTTGATCAACGGAAGGCCACGTGCCTGGATTCGTCCTGTTTCAGCGCGCGACGGCCACGCGGTTGACTTGACTGAACTCGAGCTTTTCGGTGGCGGGGACCCTGCGCCACTGGACATTCTTAAAGTACCGCTCCTCACCGCCCAGCCTAAGGGCCACCAGACGGAGAATTGGCTCCTGGACCCGACCCGCTGGTGGTCAAAGATCGGGGAGTACCACTGGAGCGATCTCGTAAATCTCAAGGACAAGCCAGTTGATCTATGGGGAACAGGCGACTCATCGGGCAAGGGCACGAACGACCGCGTCGCCGAGAGCGCAGCGATGTACCTAACGAGTTCCCTCGCGCTAATTCGCGTGAGAGAACTGGAGCTGCACGTGTTCGATGGAGGCTTCGGGCAGGTCAAGCGAGAGGTGCGCGCCATCTTCAGGTACGGTCAAGCCACCTACAACCTCGCGGTGACCGACCCCGTCTACCGCGATGAGTACCTGTCACGAGATGACGGGCGCTACCAACTGGGCGCCTGCTACTTGACGGTCAGCCTGGCCGAGCCGTTCCACGGGTTCTGCTACAAGGTGGTCGCCGCCGTCCTTGGCTCAGGTGTCCCTCCGGAAGGGAACCGATGATTTCAGCTTTCACTCACCTGACTGTGGGCCACTCGACGCATGAGATTGACCACTTTGTCGGATTGCTGCGTCTGAACGGCGTGACCGCCTTGGCCGATGTCCGCTCGGTGCCCGCAAGTCGCCATAGCCCACAGTTCAACCGTGCTCTGCTCAAGCAGTCGCTCGCTTCCGCAGGCATCAAATACGTTTTTCTCGGGCGAGAGTTGGGAGCGCGCTCGGATGATCCGGACTGTTACGAAGCGGGGAAGGTCCAGTACGATCGCCTCGTTAAGACAGAGCTATTCCAAAACGGAATTGAAAGACTGCTCCATGGCGCAACTAAGGAAACCATCGCCGTGGCCTGCGCAGAGCGTGATCCACTCGACTGCCACCGTACTCTTTTAGTTGCTACCCAACTCGTCGCCCGTGGCGCCACGGTCGGGCACATCCTTTCCGATGGCCGGATTGAGTCCCATGATGCCACAATGCTCAGGTTAAGGGCCATTCACGGCCTTGCAGAGCCTGATCTGTTCCACTCAGCGGCCGAGCTACTGGCAGAGGCTATGGACCGCCAGGAGTCACGAATCGCATACGTTAACAGCGCGGCAGCAACTGGAGGTGAGCACCCGTGAAGATCTACACGATTGGCTTCACGAAGAAGTCGGCGAGCGCCTTCTTCGAGCTGCTCAACAAGTCCGCAGCCGAACGTCTCGTTGACGTCCGGCTGAACAACGTTTCACAGCTGGCGGGCTTCACCAAGCGTGACGATCTGAAGTACTTCCTTGCTGAACTGTGCAGCATGGACTACGTCCACGAGCTGCAGCTCGCCCCCACGCAGACCATGCTGGACGAGTACAAGAAGCACAGGGCGAGTTGGCGCGATTACGAGCGCTGGTTCCTCGACCTAGTTAGGGAGCGCCGTATCGAGACAACGGTCCCTCGCGAGCTGATCGCCAACTCGGTGCTGCTATGCAGCGAAGCCACTCCTCACCACTGCCATCGCCGGTTAGCCGCCGACTACCTCGCCGAACACTGGGGCGGCGTGACCATCGAGCATCTCTAAGAGGACGTCTGATTCACGTATTTTGTGCGTGTTGTGGTTGTGGGGGTTCTCGCCAGGTTGGGGTGGTTTCGGTGGTGAGGCGTTTGGCGAGGTTGTCGATCATGGCGAGGGTGATCATGCTGGCGGAGTTGTGGGGTTGGGTTTCGTAGTCGCGGACGAGTCGGCGGTGGTGCATGAGCCAGCCGATGGTGCGTTCGACGACCCATCGGCGTTTGATCACGCTGAAGCCTTTGATCTGTGGGTCTTTGGTGACGATCTCGACGTCGATGCCGTAGGCCGGAGAAGCATCCTCATCGGGCGGTCGTCGACGGCATCCTGTACGTGGTGCGTACCGGGTGCGCGTGGCGGTATCTGCCGGTGGACTTCCCGCCCCGACAGACGGTGTACTCCCACTTCCAACGGTGGAACCGGCGGGGTGTGACCGATCGAACCCTCACCGAGCTGCGGGAGCAGGTCCGTCTGGCCCAGGACCGGGCGGCTGAGCCGACCGCGGGGATCATCGACTCCCAGTCGGTCAGGGCCGCGGACACCGTGCACTCCGACATCCACGGCTACGACAGCGGGAAGAAGGTCAACGGCCGCAAGCGGTTGACGGAGAGCGGTGGTTGGCCGAGCAGGATGCGGTGTCGCAGGAGGGTGAAGCCGACGCGTCGGGGCTGGCAGGTGCCCGAAATGCCAGGACAGCTGCCAGCCCGACCGGTCCGCGCGCGACCGTCAGAGACGGAAGGTCTGACGCGTCAAGGTGTGCGCAGTGCGAACCGCCTGAACGGCCACGGCCACGGCAGCCACCCACTTGATGACCTGGCGTAGATCCCTCATTCCTCTCACCTCCCCTACGTGCCGAGCTGGCTGGTTCCGACCAAAGGGCCGGAGTGGCGTGTCATGCCCATACGAGTGTGGACGCTTGAAGCTGCGAGATCCAGGGACTTCACCGATCTCACGAGCGCCGATGTGGTGTAGTTTCTAAAGTATGGATCTCGCCCAACCCGGCACCATCGATGATCTGGTCACGGATGCTCGGGCCGAGGGCTACCAGGCCACGACCCGGCTGATCACCGACTGGGTAAGCCTCGGTCTGCTGGACCGGCCGCGTCGCCAGCCACGAGGGCGAGGCCTGGGATCCAGCAAGGCTCTCTATGCTCCCCATCAGCGGAAACTCTTCCTCACGCTCCTCGCGAAACGCGCCGAAGCCTCGCGAGTAACGAGCCTGGCGCCCATCCCGGTGTTCATCTGGCTGTACTGGGGCGACGAGTTCGTACCGCTCCGCCAGGCGAGACGCGCACTGATGACTTGGCTGAAGGCCAACGAGGTGTCTAACCGGAAGCGGGCACGGGCGCAGGCACGCCTGCTCCTGGGACAACTGGACCATCCAGCCGCCGCCCCACGTGCTAGGCGCGAGCTCGTCGACGCCATGGCTGAGGTTGCCTACACGGGGCGGGCTGATCCTTCCCGCTTGGAAGCCGTTGTCCGTGAGGTGTTCGAGCCCGATGGCGTTCGGAGAGAGTTGGGACACCCAGCCGCGCTGCTGACGGTCGAGTCGGTCCTCCGGCTTATTGATGCCAGACTCGCTGCGGTGTCCGCGCTTAAGGCTGGAAAGGTCACAGACGGTCAGTTCGCCGAGACACGTCAAGCACACCTGATGGCCGCCGCCGACTACGCTGCAAGTCAACGAGAACTCGCCATGCAGGCCCCTCCGCATCTCAACAACTTCTACGAGCCGCTCACGATCCAGTCAACGTTCGACTCCTGCTGCGTAGATCTCCTGAGCATCATGGGGCTCCAGCTGAACAGCCGGCCGCCGACATCAGGGACCGCCTCGGACGCAACAGTCTGAGGCAGTCGGCCCGCGCGTGGGGCGTGCGCCGATTAGCCTGGCCGGGAGGGCTTGTAGTTCGCGGAGTAGGGCGTAGAGGGTCAGGCCGGCGCGGGGACTCTTGGGTCGAGGCGTTGCAGGATGCAGAAGGCGTCGGCGGCGGATACGAGGGTGACGTGGTGGTGCCAGCCTTGCCAGGTGCGGCCTTCGTAGTGGTAGAGGCCGAGTCCGGTTTTCAGTCGTTGATGTTCCGAGCACAGGTCGACATATGTTCGCGGTTAATCCCTTGGGCCTGCTGCACCCCTTGGCCGGGTCGCCGTACCGAGCCTCGCGGTGCATTCGGACGCGTTCGGGGCGATGGTGCTGAGCACCATGAGCGCGGCCGGCCACCCGAAACAGGTCCTGCCGTACAGAACGCCGGCACTCCGGGGCCGACGGGTGCGTACTTGCGGAGGATGACGCGACAGAAGCGATCTGCAACGATGCCATCGTCGACGATGATGGGAGGGAGCTACACGTGCACGCCGCTTCGGTGTGGAACAGCCTGGAGGTCGTCAAGCTCGTCATCGGCGGCATGGTTCCGGTCGCTGTGGCCGTATTAGCCGCTGTGTTCAGCCGCGCGTTGAAGCGTGCTGAGAACCGGCAGTGGTTCAGCCAGAAGCTGGTTGAGAAGCGTATCGAGCTGCTCACTGCCGCCTTGCCTGATCTCAACGACTTGTTCTGCTATTTCACATGGGTGGGCAACTGGAAGGAGCTTTCGCCACCCGAGGTCCTGCTACGAAAGCGGCGACTCGATCGGCTCTTCCACGCCAACAGCCCATTCTTTTCAACCTCGGCAGTAGTTGCATACGACGCATTCATCTCAGTTCTGTTCAAGACTTTCGTGGCCCCCGGTTCCAGCGCACAGCTACGTACAGGGCTTACGTCTCAGCATGGAAACCGGGTCAAGGCATTCACCGAGTACTGGGAAGCAACTTGGGATGCAATGTTCACACACGAAGCCGACCGGACCCCGCCTGATGTGATCAAGCGGCGGTACCAATCGCTGACTGCGGTGCTCGGATCCGAAATCGGCACACAGCCTGCACCGAAGGCAGCTTCGAGATGATTATTCAATGGTGCTGCAAGGGGCTGTCGAAACTCAACAGGGAGGACATCGAGCAGATTCTCACCAATCCAACGGGCCTGCTCTGCCGTGACTGGAATTCCCACTCAAGAAGGGGTATGCCTTTCCCAGTGGCGGTTGCCATGGGGCGTCTCACCGAGGAGAACCTAGACCGCCACGTGAACAGCTTTAACAGCGTGGAACCGAGTACGGGCCGGAAGTTCTGCGAGGTGACTCCTTTCATATCACTGTCAGCCGGTTGCGTCGACCGCGACGTGGCGGCTAGAACCAACATCACCCATCGCGCGCTTCGCACCGCTCTGGAGTTCGCCACCACGGACTACTCGGACCCAGCAAAGCCCGCGTGCCCCGGCTGGGTCCTCTACTGCTACGTGGTTGTGGGTGCCAACCCGGCCGTACGGATCCCTACGGTTGCCGAAGAGATCCGGGAGCTGAACCATGGCCGCGCATACTCCGGCTGGTACTGGCAGGGCGAGGTGGCGGCCAAGCTGCATGTTCCCTCCGCACAGATCCTGTGCGCGGAGCGGTACGAGCCTGCACCGGATGGCAGGCTCAGGCTCACCGATCTCCTGCTGAATCTCGATTTCTGTCATCCTGCGGCACTGCTTGCGGAACGGAGCATGCTATGACGCTACCGGAGCAGTTGTGGGGGGCGCTGCGGCTCGATCCGGCCACGGTCGCGGCTCGTGCCCGCTTCTATCGCGCATACGCAGAGTTGGAAGAGCCTACTTTCGACGTACGCGACTTGGCTGACTTAGTGCGGGATTACCCTTCCGGAGGCTTTGGCAACCGCGTCATCAACCTCGTAGGCAAGGAGGCAGGGGCGGTCGGTCAACGCTTGCGGAGGACCCAACGATCCCTTGGCGGGAGGCCCTGGGTGCGGCTGGCCGAGGTTGCGGACGCATTGCGAAACGCCGCCATCGCTGAATTGCTTCTCGACACACAAACCGGCCGGATAACTTTACTGAAGGCCAGTAGTGGCTACAGTGAGCTCGGGTTGCCATTCGGTGGCTTTCTAAGCGTCGCTGCGGCGGGAGACAGAGAACGGTCGGCCTCGGCCGCCGAACAGCTCGACGCCCTGCTGTCCAGTTATCAGATCACAGACACCAGGCTGCTCGGCTCGGAAGCAATTACAACACCTGCGCAGCAGCGCTACCTATTGCTCACGGCGGCCCTCGACGCTACTGACGTCCGGTCGCGGCTGGCTGACGCGCCCCAGGCGCAACGAACGACGGCGGTCGGCGTAACATCCCAGCCCTTTTCGACCTGGTGGCGCCTCGGTGGCCTGCTTTGCTATCTGGAGTCCGATGCCGAAGGGATCAAACGTGACCTGGCGCGGATCATCACTGACCTCGC
Organism: Micromonospora sp. NPDC049081; assembly: GCF_040648835.1. Classification (NCBI taxonomy): domain Bacteria; kingdom Bacillati; phylum Actinomycetota; class Actinomycetes; order Micromonosporales; family Micromonosporaceae; genus Micromonospora; species Micromonospora sp. NPDC049081. Next base: position 17,795 of record NZ_JBEZEK010000037.1, read on the forward strand.
CGAGGCGCACAGCCGGCAACTAGAGCTTGCCACGGTTGATGACCACCACTGGTCGACAGGCCGCGCCCAAACTGACTTAATCGATCTAGATCTGGCCGGCGCAGTAGCCATATCCGCGCGAGTAATGCGGCAACGAGATATCCGCCCATGGCAGGTGGAGCGCGATTTCCCCGCACTGTCGCCGCTGGCGAGGATCTCGCTGCAGATCGGCCTTCAGCTCGGCGACGACGCCTCGCCATCCGATGACTGAGCCTTGTCCAACGACGATGGCCAGCACTGCAGCCTGGGTCAATCCCAGGATGACAGGGAAGACCAGGTCTGCTGGGTCTTCAGTCAGGCGAGTGGAACCCCTGCCTTTTCCATGAGGTGCTTCGCGTATGCGGTGAGCAGGACACCAAGAGAGGTAGTCGCTACATCGTCGATCTTGGTTACCACGCGCTTCAGCACCGACTTGATCGCTCCCGCGTCGGGCTCTTCGCTCTCCAGCTCGCCCTCTGCGACCTCCAACTGGCCGCGCAGGCGCGTCGACTCGTCCTCGGTCAAACCCAGCACTGGCAGCGCCTGTTTGATCGCACCAATCAGCGCCGCGAGTTCATCGCCAGCAAGACCTGTGCTCGCCCTCACAGCCTGCGTGATCTCGCGGCTACTCCATGCCACGTTGCTTCCCGTCACCGGGCCGTGGAAGTTCACCGTCATGTTTGCGACCTTGCCTTCGTTGTGGCTCAAATAGTCGGCCACTGACCCTCCAAAATGCTCTGCGCAGTCGATGCCGAGATCAGTCAATCGAGGAGTCCACCAATGCCACTCATCTATCTCATCCACGTCGGCCATACGCTTCTGCGCCAGATAAGCCGTCGCCCGACGTATGTCATCCGGGGTGAACAAATCGCCCTCGAACTGGCCAAATCGGCTCTCAAGTAGCGAGTGGAAGTCCCTCCCCTGATGGCCGGGTGCTACGTGCAAGAATCGCACTACCGCGTCACGTGCCGCACTGTTCCGCTGGACCGGGTCCAATCGACGCAGACCGTGCGATTCGACGTCCACGCGACCGGCGTCCGTGATCATGACTCTGGTGTTCTCGAAGCTCGTCGCTTCGAAGAGCTTGATCAACCCTCGCCTGTCCAACTCCCAGAGGGTTCTCCGCCAGAGGTCCTCTAGCATCGGATGCTGCCACGTCCCCGGCAGATCCATGATCCACGATTCCTTGCCCGGGTAGTCGCGGTCGTGGCAGTAGAGCAAGTCCAGTAGGCGTCTCTGACGGCGATCCGTTCCAGTCACGTAGCCCCCTTCAGCGCAACACGATATCGCCGTACGGCCAGGAGTCGACGGAGTTAGAGGGGGATCAGGGCAGGAGAGAAATGTCCTGCTTCGGAACCTGTTGATGATCCTGATGCCCTGCTGCGGCCCTTACCTTTAGGCCACGTCAGTCCACCTCGACCGGACGGGATCGGGGAGAGGCAGTCCGTGCGCCGCGCGGCGGCCTACCGACGCTGGGCCGACGTCGTTGACTTGACCACCGGGAAGATCGACGTTGGGAGCGGCAGGAGGGGGCGAGCGAGCGCCGCGGGCCATTGATCCTCTAGTGTCGCAGGCACTGATTGTCGCAGAGGTGGTCTGGGGGCCTTGTGGCTGGTGCTTTTGGGGAGTGGCTGCGCTCAGCCGTCTCAGATTTTGGCCAGGAATGCAAGATCGCATTGGCGGGCCCGGGTGAACCTGAGGCGGCTATCCGCCCGCCCATAGAGCGGCTGCTACGTGCGTTCTGCGACCACCTCGGCGTGGCCATGACCTACTACCCGGAGACCGCGCTCGACGACTTGAAGGTCCGGCCCGACTACGCGATCCGTATCAACGGGGGGATCACCGGCTACTTGGAGGTCAAGAAGCCCAGCACGAGCATCGACCCGGCCACGTTCCGCGGGCACAATCGCACCCAGTGGGAACGGTTGAAGGATCTGCCGAACCTGCTGTACACGAACGGCGGCTCGTGGATGCTCTACCGTGACGGCGAGCAGGTCGGCGACACTGTCCACCTCGACAGGTCCTTCGCCACCGCCGGCAGCCTGCTGACCGTACGCGACGGCCGCTTCGAGCAACTGCTACGCGACTTCCTGACCTGGAAACCTGCGGCGATTCGGTCCGTGCAGCAGCTCGTCCGGGCTATCGCCCCGCTGTGCCGTCTACTCCGACAAGAGGTCCTCGACCAGCTCGACCGCGAAGCGACAGCAATCCGCGCCGGGCACGCCGAGGGAGAGCAGCCTTTCACTGGTCTGGCCAAGGACTGGCGGCGCCTGCTGTTCCCCACGGCGGACAACAGAGTCTTCGCCGACGGCTACGCCCAGGCGGTCACCTTCGCCCTGCTCCTAGCACGCTCCGAGAACATTCCGCTGACCGACGGCAACCTGCACGAGGTAGGCCGCAAGCTCGGCGACACCCACTCGGTCATGGGTAAGGCCTTACAACTGCTCACTGACAGTGTCACCGACCGGTTCCGGGTCTCCCTCGACCTACTCGTCCGGGTCGTAGACGCGGTGCAGTGGGACCGCATCCGCGCTGGCCGCGCCGATGCCTACTTGCACCTGTACGAAGACTTCCTTGAGGTTTACGACGACGATCTACGCAAGGCCTCTGGCACCTACTACACGCCGACTCAGGTCGTCACCGAGATGGCCCGCCTGGTCGAAGATGTCCTACGCACCCGGCTTGGCTGTGCCGACGGGTTCTGGTCCCCGCAGGTTGTCACCGTCGACCCGGCTATGGGCACCGGCACGTTCCTGCACGCGATCATTAAGCGCGTCGCCGAGCAGGTCACCGACGCCGAAGGCCCGGGTGCGGTACCGCAGGCCATCGAGCAGCTCGCTACGCGGCTGATCGGCTTCGAGTTGCAGATGGGGCCGTACGCCGTTGCCGAGCTGCGCCAGTCCGACATGCTGCGCAAGTACCAGGCCTCGCTCCCGGCCGGTGGCCAGCACCTGTACGTCACCGACACCCTCGACGACCCGTACGCCGAGGAACAACTAATCGCGTCCACCTACGCACCTCTGTCACGGTCCCGACGGCGGGCGAACAAGATCAAGGCAGACCAGCCGGTCACCGTGGTCATCGGTAACCCGCCCTACCGGGAACGAGCAGAAGGACTCGGCGGATGGGTCGAGAACGGCTCACCACACACGCCTGCCCCGCTGAACGCCTTCCGGCTGGCTGGCAACGGCCGCACCGAGTACGTGCTCAAGAACCTCTACGTCTACTTCTGGCGCTGGGCCACCTGGAAAGCCTTCGACGCGCACCAAGACCAGGGGCAAGGCGTCGTCGCGTTCATCACCACCGCCGGCTATCTACGCGGTCCCGGCTTCAAGGGCATACGCAAGTACCTCCGCGAAACCTGCGACGAGGGCTGGATCATCGACGTTTCCCCGGAAGGCATGCGCCCCGACGTCCCCACCCGTGTCTTCCCCGGCGTCCAACAGCCACTGGCCATCGGCATCTTCGTCCGTCGCCCCGACACCGACCGCGAGCAACCCGCCCGGATCTGGTACACCGCCCTCCATGGCCGCCGGCAGGCCAAGTACAACCAGCTCCAGAACCTAACTCTCGACGGCGACGGGTGGCGGCCGGCACGCACAGACTGGACCGCCCCACTTACCCCAGCAGCCGAGTCTGCCTGGGACGACTACCCGGCCCTGGGCGATCTGCTGCCATGGGCCGTGCCCGGAGTCAAGCCCAATCGCACCTGGGTCTATGCGCCGCATCCGAGCGTGCTCCAAGACCGGTGGTCTGGGCTTAAGAGTGCCAGCAACCGTGATGAGCGCAAGGAGCTGATGAAGGAGACGCGCGACCGCACGATCGATACAAGAGTCGAGCCACTCCCCGGCTTTGAGGCTCACCAAAAGACCCTTGCCGAGGATCAGAGCGAATGTCGACCGCCAGTGCGAATCGCGTTCCGAAGTTTCGACCGGCAGTGGATCATTCCGGACAGCCGGCTCATCGACTTCTCGCGTCCAGATCTCTGGCGAGCAGTCGACGCCGGCCAGGTATTTATCAGTGAGCTTCATTCGGCGCCGCTGACCAGCGGCCCTGCTATCACCTTCGCAGCGCTGGTCCCGGACATGCACCACTTCAAGGGTTCCGAGGGCGGCCGTGTGCTTCCGATGCGGCACGCGGGCGGTATGCCCAACGTGCCGCCGCTGCTGTTTGCCTCGCTTAGCGGCCGACTCGGGTTCGCCGTGTCAGTCGAAGACTTGGTCGCATACATCGCCGGCACTGCGGCACACCGCGCGTTCACCCCGCGGTTCGCCGAGGAACTTGTCACACCCGGAATCCGAGTGCCTTTCACCGCGGATCCCCAACTGTGGGCCGAGGCCGTCGCCGTCGGCCAGCAGGTCATCTGGCTGCACACCTACGGCGAGGCATTCTCCGACCCGACATCCGAGCGCCCAAAGGGAAACATCCGCTACCCAGCCGATGATCCCCGACGCCCGCTGAACACCACCGCGATCGCCGTCGACTCGCTGCCCGAAACCATCAGCCACAATCCCATAACCGAGACTCTGCACGTCGGAACCGGTTCGTTCGCTCCAGTCACCGCCGACGTCTGGGAGTACAATGTCGGCGGGATGCAGGTGATCAAGAAATGGTTCTCCTACCGCAAGGCCAACCCCGGTGGGCGCCGGTCCAGCCCGCTTGATGCGATCCATGTCGACCGCTGGCCACACGAGTGGACCGCGGAACTCAACGACCTGTTAACCATGCTCCGCCGCCTCGTCGACCTGGAGCCACACCAGGAGGATCTACTGGACCGCATCGTCGCCGGCCCACAGATCACCATCGCCGACCTGACCTCAGCCGGCGTCATTCCAGTCCCCGACCTCGCCCGCAGAGCCCACCGCCACGCACCCGACTTGTTCTCCTGAGACTCATAACTCATTTCACTTTTGGTCCAAGTTGGCTTGGTCCGGCACCGCCGGGACAAGCTGCCATGTGCTCGAAACGGCGATGATCAGCACCGATACCGGGTGGGGCTGACCCGGTTCGACGGATAGGTCGCTCAATAAGTTGATCTCACGCCACCTTGCTGGTTGGCCTACCAGAATAGGCGCTCTCCTCGCATTCGGCCAGACTCATGTAGTCCAGGGTGGAGTGGCGGCGGCGGGTGTTGTACTAGCCTAAATGGCAACCAAGGACGCCCGTACCGTACTGCGAGCTACCAGGCTAAGGGCAGTCGCTGGAAGAAGAGCCTCCCGGTGGGGCCATCCGAGGGCAGTGTGGCAAGCCACACGAAGGTATCCGCAGCCTCATCCGGCGCACAGTTCGCCTTTCCGTAGGCTAGGCGGGTGTCGACCTTTCCCGGTGAGGCGGCATTCACCAGAATGCCGTCGTCCTTCAACTCGGCCGCAAGAATGCAGGTCAGAGCGTTCACTCCCACCTTGGACACCCGATAGGAAACGCTGCCCGGCCCCATCTCGCTAAAGGTGCCCATATGGCTGGATACGTTGACGATCCTGCCGTGTTTGTTCTTCCTCATCTCCGGGATGGCCGAAGTGCAGCAGCGCCAGGTTCCCATGATGTTGGTGTCCAGGGTTGCTCGCACCTTCTCGATGTCGGCGCTGGCCGCTGCCTGGCCACGGTCGATGGCGATGCCTGCGTTGTTCACCAGGATGTCCAGCCGGCCGTACTGGTAGCCCACGTCGGCCATCGCGCGAGCGACGCTGGCTGGGTCGGCGATGTCGAGCTGATGGCTGGATGCGGAGAGTCCCTCCGCGGATAGTTCGTCAGCGGCCCGCACAGCGGCTTCTTCGGTACGAGCCGTGACGACCACGTGGGCGCCAGTCCGGGCTATGCCCCGGGCGATGGCCTTCCCGAGCCCACGGTTGGAACCGGTGATCACAGCGACGCGCCTGGCCTCACTCATGCAAGCAGAGTACGTACGCGCTCGTCCAGCGCGGTTCCGGCGGGGTGTCGATGGACCGTCAGGCGACCGTAGATGTCCAGTAGGCGGCGGTGGTTGCGCACCGCGCGGCTGGCGGCGACGTCGGGGGCGGCCTCGGCCACCAGGGCGCAGGTTCGCAAGGTGTTGGAGGCGCGCACTCACAAGCGACTTGGCTTAGAGAAGGAACATGCGTGACGGCGGCGTGGCGGCCTACGACGGTGGCATCGCACCATCCGGCCGGGCAGATATGGGCGGCCGCCCAACCGCCGTTACTGGCCAAACCAAGATCTTGAGTCGCGCTGTCACCGACCACGAGGCATACACCAAGCCCGTCTTCGGCCAAAGCTCGCCGGGTAACGGATGCGAAGACGGGGTTCGACTTCGCGGCACCTACCTCGCCAGAGACCAGGATCCGGTCGAAGAACTCCGCGAGTGCCGCCCCGGAGAGCTTCAGGCGCTGTTGGGCCGGCAAGCCGTTGGTGGCCAGCCAGAGGTGATGGTTCCGACGAAGAAGGTTCAGCATGGCATGGATACCCGGCAAGGAACGGACGTGTTCGTGTCGAAATGACCGGTACGCGCGCATTGCGGTGATCGCCCTGTCCAGGTCACCCTGACGCGAGTCGAGTATCGCGCGCCAGACCTGGATCTCATGTTGGCGCAGCGACTCGATGACAGGTTCGGGAAGTCGGGTGTTCTTGCGTGGTAGCCAAAGGGCGTCCCATCCGCTGACGTGGGCAAGCGGGCCGGTGCGCCGATGAGGGTGCACCTTCCACAATTTCCGTATGAACCTCAGAGCCAGTTCGATCGTCTCGACATCATTGGGCAAGGCGACAGCCGAAAGCGTATGTACGACTGCTTCCCTCGCGACCCGGACGTCGTCGATCAAAGTGTCGTCGAGATCCAGGATCATTACCTTCAAGTGTGCCCACACTTCCTCCGATACGTGCTGGACGGGAGTTCAGCCATGAGAGGAAGACTCGATTATGTGACTGAATGCGCGTTCCCAAATGGGCAACACCTCCGTGTAGTCGCTAGTGGCGGCGAAATCCCTCGCTGCCTGCGCCATGTGTGTCAGCCGGGTCGGGTCCGATCGCAATGCGGTGACCCTGTCTACGAAGGCTTGGATCACGAGGGGATCTACGGGATCTCCCTCGATTAGACAGCCGGTGACGCCGTCGATGACTCGATCCGGTAGGGCCCCGGCCGGCGAGCAGATGATCACTGCTCCGGCAGCGGCTGCTTCCATGGCCGCGATGCAGCAGGTCTCCGGGTACGTCGTGGGGTACAGGTAGAACTGAGCCGTCAGCTGGAGCTTGATGAGGTCGGGTTTACCTAGGCGGCCCAGGTAGCGCACGCCGTCGGATGCCATCGACTCTGCGCGCTTGTATAGCGCTCCGGCACGACGTAGGTCTTCCTCAGCTGTTATCCCTCGCAGTAGGTGACTCGATGCAATGAACAGCTCGGCGTCTCGATGCATATCGCGGATGGAGGGCCACATGTCCAGCAGTGGTTCCAGGCCGCGCCTCGGGTTCGCGGCGTGCAAGAACCGACCTGCCACCTTCGGCGACCGTTCGGCGTAGTCCGACGCGTTCAGGCCGTCGGCTGTGACAATCCACTCGACATCCGGCGGGTAACCATAACCTTCGACATAAAGGTTGCGTTGAAAATCCGAGAAGGCGATCAAGAGGTTGACGTCGCCAGCGCCGACGTGGCCGACAAGGCTGCCGTTGGGCGTCTTCAGTCCAAGTTTCGCCGCTCGCACCGGCGCATTGAATCGGCCCGGCTCGATCCTCTTGGTTCGCACCCAAAAGATAATCACATCCCGGTAGTCATCCTCGGTGAGTTCCGTGAGTGGCAGCCACTGCACGCCGAAGTCCTCGATGCGCGGGCAGTCGGCGTAAACCCGCACTTCGTGTCCTCGCGAGGCGAGTCCGCGGGAAGACAAGATCATGCCTGTCTCATTTCCGCCCAAGCCTTTCGTCGTCAGGTCGGACGGCTGAACGGTCAGGTATCCGGGGTGCACGATGTCGATTTTCATGAGGCTCCTGGGCGCGAAATTTCCGAGGACGATATCTGTATGAGTTGCGGAGCCGTCACCGCCGATCTGCGTTCGAATCAGGTCCGCGCACCAAGGACTGGGCCAGCAATCGTCACGCGTAAGGGTTGGAGGGACCGAAAAGCATGTCGACGCGTTCGTGCTGCCGGGCGAACTCGTCGCGACGGCGTACCCGCTGCTTCCATAGGACGGCGAGCCACCGCAGAGCGCACGTGCGCTGATTCGCAGCGAATCGCTTGCGGTTGGCGTCCGTGACGCCGAGATCGGGTAGTACCTTCACCCACACCTCGTCGGGTACGTCGCGTGCGCTGATGTGCTCGATGTGGTCGGCGGCGTCGAACGCCTGGTTGCTGAATCCGGCGTACTCGAAATCGACGCAGGCGGCACTGTCGCCGGTCTGGAGCCAGTTGAGCAGGTTCGCGTCGCCGCGGGACAGGATCGGCTCGTCTTGCTCGATGACCACGTCGGCGTCGCCGCTGCTATGCCAGGCGGCAAGCAGTTGCTGCATGGCGGGCGCGAGTGGGTCGTCGGCCTGTTCCTCGAGCAGTTTGGGCCATGCCTGGGTCAACCGGACCAGGTAGTGTTCGCCGCTGTCGATGCGGGGCAGCTCCGCCATCAGCCCGGACAGCGGTACCGCTTGTAGTTGCGTCGTCGTGTGGGCGAGGCCGCGTAGTGCATGGAGCTGGTCGGGTGCTGCGAGCAGCGGAGTGCCGTGCAGGACGGTCATCCCGAGGGCGGGTTCGGCCTCGGCCGGGTCGAGCCACAGTGGGACCGGGACGGTGCCTAGGTGATGTGGCTTGATGAGGTTCAGTGCTGCCCATTCGCGCTCGGCGCGGCGCCGGTCCGTCTTGGTGTAGAACTTGATCACGGTGTCGTCGCCATCTGGCGACGTCCAGCGGTAGAGATCGTTCTGCATGCCTCCGGCAAGGGGGCGTACGCCGAGCCTGGCCAGGGAGTCGCTGAGGGCTTCGCCTCCACGCGTACGTGCCTGCCGAAGTGCAGCGAGCATGTCCTGGGGGACCTCGCGGGATCGGGCAGTCATGCTGTTTCGGCTCCTAAGGTTATCGAGGGTTGATGGACGGCACCGACCGTAGTGGCTGGTCACGTGGTGGGTCTCGCGACGCCGCCGGTTGTGTCACGCAGTGGTGGCGAGTTTCGCGGCGAAGGTCGGCACGGTGGACAGGTCGGCGAGTACCGCGTGATGTGTCTGTTGGGTGTCGAGTCCGGTGACGTCGACTCGATGCAGGCTGGGATCGGTTTGCGCGAGTTCGGTGTACGCATCGTGGACGAACCGGAGGAAGGCGCGCTGCTCCGCGGTGTACGGGTGCCCTTGCCGGCGCTCCGCGCGGGCGATGGCATCGTCGGCGGGCAGGTATAGCCATACGGACCGGACCGCGGCGGGGCCGGCGAAGGAGCCGACATTGCGCAGCCACGCGATCGCCTCGCCGGGGACGATGTTGTGCTGCTGCAGGAGCCGGGCGAGGCTGTAGGAGTAGAGGGTGTGGATTCCGCGGTCCTCGATGACGGTGCTGCCGGCAATGAGTGGACCCGCGATGTCGGTGGCGTACGTGTCCGCGCGGATCGCTGCGCCGAGCAGGGTGTCGGTGACGACATTCTCGTGTCGAGAGAACGGATCACCGGAGTCGAACAGCCTCAGCAGCGCCCGGCCGAGCGGGTCGGCGTCACGGGTCAGGTTGTCCGGAAGGTAGTTGACGGACAGGCCCTGTCGGGCCAGAAAGTCGGCAAGCTTGCCGGACTGGGTGCTCTTGCCGGTGCCGGGCAGCCCTTCGAATCCGATGAGCATCTGTATCTCCTTGTTCAGGCGTAGGTGGTGCCGGCGGTTGCCTGGCGCAGTGTGTCGAGTACCGCGACGCTCAGTCCGGGTGCGGTGACGATCGTGGTGCGAGAGGCGAGGTCGTGGGGCGTGCCGTCGGTGTCGGTGACGCTTGCGCCGGCTGCTCGGGCGATCGCGACGCCGGCAGCCATGTCCCAGTCGCGGTTGCCGAGGGTGATGCTGGCGTCGAGCGTTCCGTCGGCGACGAGGGCTAGGTCGACGGCGGCGGAGCCCAGCATGCGGACCTTCCCGGCGACCGGGGCGAGGGTGGTGTGCAGGGCGACGGCGACGGCGTTGCGTTCGTCGGCGTCATCGCCTGTGCCGTAGTCGCCGATGGCGATTACGGCCTCGGCAAGGTCCCTCGTCGTGGACGGTGCGATGGCTCGGTTGTTGCACCAGGCGCCGAGTTCGGCGGCTCCCCAGTAGGTGCGGCGGAGTGTGGGAAGGCTGATCACGCCGAGTAGTGGCCGGACCCCGTCGGTGAGGGCGAGGGAAACACCGTAGAGCGGCAGGCCGTGGACGAGGTTGACGGTCCCGTCGATCGGGTCGAGGACCCACCGTCGGCGTGGCCGAGCCGGGTCGCCGCCCGCCTCCTCGCTATACCGGTCGATGTCGGGGGTTCGCTCTTCCAAGAAGGCGAGGATCTGCTGCTCGATGCTCAGGTCGAGGTCGGTGACCACGTCCTTGGGTCCTTTGGCGCTGACCTGCCGGACGGCGGCCGTTTCTAGGACTCGTGTCCCGAGTTGCACGGCAGTGCGGGCGATGTCGAGCAGGTTGGCGAGCTGGCGCGTCATCGGGCGGCTGCCTCCGATCGGGTGGGGTTCAGCTGGTCGAGATAGCCGAGCGCGGCGTCGAGCAGTTCATCGGCGGAGGTGTCGGTTCGCAGCCGCAATGCGGGAACGGTGATCGGGTCCGCGGACTGCTGCAACTGCTGGTGCAGGCTGAAGGTGCGGTTGCCTGCGGGGTGGGTGCCGCCGTGTTGGTCGGCGTCGAGCCGGTCGCGGGCCACGTTGTCGGGGCACCAGCAGGAGATGACGGCCAAGGGCTGGTCGAGCGTGGTGGCCAGGTGGGTGACGTCGGCGAGCTGGTACGCGCGGGTGCCGGTGCGTTCGAGGACGACCACAGCGTCCGGGTCGCGGGTGAGCCGCTCCCGGGCAGCCAGATGTAGCAGGGACACGACGAAGTCGTCCTGTTCCCGCTGGTAGGTGACCTGCCCGGACGGGCCGTACAGGGCAGCGCGTACGAGGTCCTTGTGCAGCAGTAGGCAGCGCTCGCCGAAGTGTCGGCCGATGCTGGTGGCGAGCGTGGTCTTGCCGGTGCCGGGCAGACCGGTCAGTTGCACGATCATCAGTGGCCCCCGGCCAGAGGCGCGTCCTGCGGAAGTTGAGGCCAGCAGGAGCGGACGGTTTTCCAGCCCGCCCGCGACGGCTTGTCGAGGGCGGTGGCTGGTTGCGGATCGGTGTCGTCGAAGGCGTAGTGCAGCGCGTCGGCCAGCGCGGGCCAGCGGCGCTGCGAGGCGACGCGGGCCAGGGTGTGCCGGAATCCGTCATCTCGGTGCAGGACCGGCAGCGGTGCCCGGTGTTCGACGCTGCTGGGTGCGGGTATGCGCCGATTGAGAATCGTGTGAATAGTGGCGTCGTCGCCGGTGTGGGCCAGCCGGGTGGTCAGGTCGAGGGTGAGCCCGGGCACGACGGGGTCGTCGAAGTCGCGGTGCAAGGTTGTGGGACTGCGGCCGGTGCTGTAGTAGCCGCGGCGGGTGAGCACGCCTGCGGCGGTGGCCGCGGCGGATGCGGGGATGAGGATGTCGACGTCGCTGGACTGCCGGACGCCTGCGCCGGGATAGAGCAGGGCGGCGTGGGCGATGCCGTTGATCGCTGCTGCGGGCACATCGTGGTCGTGCAGCGCGGCGATGATCGCTGCGGCTTCCTCGTGGTGTTTTCGCGACCGGTGGGCGTTGAGGCGCAGTTGCCCACGCAGGAACTGCTGCATCGGCCGGGGAAAACTCGGGGTGTGGTGGTGTCGGCTGAGCCAATCCGCCAGCAGGCAGGTCATCTTGGCGTTGATGGCGTACTCCAGCACCTCCCCCAAGGGATAGATGTCGTCCAGGTCGGGCGTCTCGCCGAGTTCCCGGTGAGCCGGTTCGCTTGCCGCCCGCAACAGCCGGTACACGCGCGGACAGCCGGTGGTGTCGGGAAAAAAGCTGTGGACGGGTTCTGCGGCGTTCATCCGGCTACCTCGTGGTGGAGCAGCCGGCGGACGGCGGCGGCCAGCGCGACCGGGTCGGCGCCGGCACGGATGCGGAAACAGGGCTGTTCGGCCAGGACCGCGGCTGCTTGCTCCACATTTCGGTAGACGATGTCGTCCTCGGGGGCCGCGGCGAGCCACTGGTTGGTGTGGGCGCTGGTGCCACGGTGCAGGTCGTGCATGAACATGCGGGTGCTGGTCAAGGTGTCGGTGACCTCGTCCGGGTCGACCCGCTCGACCTGGACCTCGCTTCTGGCTGGGTCGAGCTGCGGCCAGAGCATCATCGAGATGCTCAGGTCGCGGGCGACGGTCGCTCCGGGCTGCATCAGGGTCGGGAATGCAGGCGGCTCCACGACGATCTTGGTAGGGAACGTCCACCGTTTCTCGGCCGGCAGCGTCTGCTGCTGCGGCGGGACCAGGTGCCGCAGGTGCGGCAGGGCGGTGAGGGTGCCGATCCCGGCCCGCAGCGGCATCGGCCATGGATAGCCGTGCAGCCGCTCGGAGGTGGCGTAGAGCATGAGCCGGTCGTTGGTCGAGTAGTTGCCGCCGAGATGGTGCAGGCTCGCCAGCAAGGTCGTCGTCTTACCCCAACCGCGGTTGCCCGCAATCAGGACGCCACGCTCGCCATAGGTGAAGGCAGCGGCGTGCGCGTAGACCATTCCGGCTGCCAGCAGTTGCGCGGTCATAGCTTGCCGAACCAGCCGCGGTGCCCAGTCAAGAGCAGCGGGAAGGCCGTCACACCAGGCGCAGATCACCTTCGCGGCCGGGTCAGCGTGCAAGAGGGTGCGCCGGGCCGGAACCCAGAACACGTTCTGCTGAGAACCGTGGTGCCGGTATGCGTACGTCTGCGGCCCGATGTCGAACTCGTCCCCGTCGGTGTGCGCGCCTGGATTCTTGACGACGTCCGGGTCGTAGTTCAGGTGTACCTGCCAGGTACCGCCGCTGCCCGGAAGTTCGTCGTAGGAGTAGAGGATCTTCCGGGCCTCCTCCAGGACGCCTGCGATGTCGGTGGTGAGCGTGACCGACGCGGTTGCGCATCGGAACGTCGCCGTGTCGGCCGTTGCAGTGGGATTCGGTGTGGTCATCGAGGATCCGTTCGGTGGCAGACAGGTACTTGGCGGCGCGCGTGTGCGACCAGTGCGGCGAGCGTCGCGCTGTCGGCGTTGCTGTAGAAGTCCGGAAGACCCGTGCCGGCGACGATGTCACGCAGCCAGGCCGGCTCAGAGACCGGTTGTGCGACGCCCCAGACGGCCAGACTGTCGGCGGACCCGGTGATCGCGAAGCCCTCCCTGGCACGTACTGCGGTGAGCTCGACCGCCGCCGCTCGCCGATACTTGCCTCGATCGCCGGCCGCCGGTGCCTGGTGCGGTGGTGCGGTCTCAGCTGGGAGGTCGCTGTAGAAGTTGAACACCGCGGCAGGGCCGTCGAGGACAAGGGTGAGGTGCCAGCCACCGAAGGGAATGACCGCCATCTCCCCGGCCTCACACGTCTGACAGGTCAGGACCGGCTCACCCGAGCTGGTGCGCCATGCGGCCAGCATCAGGACCCGTCCGGTCAGCGTCTGGAAGATTTCGAGCTGGGTCGGGGTGTTCCAGTGCCCGGTGGAGCGGATCAGCTCGCCTCCGGGCAGTTGGCCCGGCTGGTACTCGACCAGGTCCGCGAACCAGTTGGTCTCGCAGGCTGTCCGCGGTAGGAGCACGTCGCGGTGCGCGGTATATAGGAGCGGGTCGTGGCCGCCGCAGTAGCTGACGACATCGTCGGTGACGAAGACCGCGTCGCCAGCTCGGTGCCGTTGCAGCAGGTCCGACAGCCGGTATTCGGTTCCGTGGCCGGCAGGTCGCAGCGGCGGAACTGTGCTGGACATCGGGGGGTTCATGACGACTCCACGATGCAGTCGCCAGCCGTCTGGCGGGCGGTCGCCAGCAGGTCGATGAGCTGACCGAGATGGGTAATGACGGGAACGCGGCCTCGGGCGGCTTCGCCGTCCGGCCGGTAGTGCACGGCTCGGCACCCGGCCATGAGCGCCCCGTTGACGTCGGTGAGGCGGTCGTCGCCGACATGCCACACCCGCTGCGGCGGGCACTGTGCCCGAGCGGTGATCGCGGCGAACACGTCGGGGTGCGGTTTCGCGATGCCGAGTTCTCCGGAGAAGAGCATGTCTGCGAAGTACACGGACAGGCCGAGGTCGTCGAGGAGTTGACGGTGCACCTCGGCCGAGGTCGCGAGGGTGTTGGAGGTCAGCACGAGCCGGGTGCCGCTCATGCTCAGCGCGGTGAGTGCCTCGACAGCGCCCTCCAGTGGTTGTGGGCACCCACGCAGGGCGGCGTGGGTGTGCACGACGCGCAGCACCGAGGCCATCTGTGGCGTGTCGGGGATGCCGAGCGGGGCCCGGATCGCTGCGAGCATGTCATCCAGGACCGGCTGAACGCCGTGCCGCCGCTGCTGACGCAGAACCTCTCGGTCTGTGGCATCGATGGCGGCGCGAACCTCATCGAGCGTACGGCGGTGCCCGAACGCGTCGAAGACTCGCGTGAACTCCGCCACCCGCCAGTCGGCGACCGCGTCTTTGTCGGTGTGGTCGATCAGCGTTCCCCACAGGTCGAGACTGACGGTCCACCCTGGCAGGGCTTCGGCGGTCATCATCGGCCCCGTTCCGGACGCTGGCCGCGTATCCAGGCGGCTGTCTTCGCAAAGTCACCACTGCTCCACAGCAAGGATCCGGGGACCACGCCCGTCGCGCCGGCGTCGGCCAGCGGTGCCACGGTGTCCCGGCGGATCCCGCCGTCGGCGAAGATCGGGACACGTCGGCCCGCCGCGTGCAGCAGGTGCCGGGTGTGGGCGATCCGGGCAACGGCGGCTGGGTCCATGGAGGTGCCCTTGGTGCCCAGCGGCGTGCCGGTCAGGACGACGGCGTCCGCTGCCGTGAGCATGTCGGCCACTTCGTTTGGTGGGGTGTCGAGGGTCAGGGCGACCCCGGCTGCTCGGCCGGCGGCGCGGATGACCTCGATGGCGTCGGTGGCCTCTCGGGCTTCTGCGTGCACGGTGATCAGGTCTGCGCCGGCGTCAATGAACGCCTGCGCGAGCTGGGCCGGATGGTGCGCCATGAGGTGCACGTGCAACGGCAGGCTGGTGTGCGCGCGGACGGCGCTTACCAAGTCGGGGAAGAACAGCGGTTGCGGGACGAACATGGTGTCGGAGGCGTCGATGTGCAGCAGATCGGCGTAGGGGCTGACCCGAGCGGCCTCGGCCCCCAGCGCCGACAGATCGGCGGACCATAGGGATACGTCAAGCAGGAGCCGGTCGGCCGGCAGCGTGTCGAGGAAAGACGTCATGGTCTATCAGTTCCTCCCGTGTGCGGGCACCGGCGTGTGCGGTTGCGCTGCCGTGGTTTGGTCCGCGGCCCTTAGCACGCCGAGGAGCTCGGAGGTGATCTCGTCGGCGACGTCATCGGAGTCGCGCAGCCCGACCCGTACGCGCAGCTCCGGGGGTACCCGGTCGGTGAGGACCTGGCGATACGCCGCGACGTACCGGGGCAGGAACAGCAGCCGTTCGATAGCTGCCGGATTGCCGCCGCCGTGGCCCCTGCTGATCGCCCGTTCCCGGGCCAGCGGCCAGGGGGTGTCGAGAAAGACGGGCACGTCGGGCGTGCAGAACCAGGGCGCAGACAGACCTTGTATGCGGGTCAGGGTCTGGGCCGGGTCAGCCTGCGGATCGGTCTCGGTCAGCACGGTCAACGCCCAGGCGATCTTGGAGTAGATGCCGTGGTCGACGAGCACCACATCGTTGGTGGCCAGCGCTGGCCCGAAGCAGGTGAGGTGGTGGTGGGCTTCGCGGCACAGCCGAAGCAGCACATCGACGGTGCTGTGGTGGGCGCTCTGGTATCCGCCGAGTCCGGTGCGGGCGCGTAGAGGAGCAGTTTCGAGGAACTGCGACAGGCGGCCGATGGTGCCCGGCTCGCTGCCGTAATGGATGACGGCAGTGGTGAAGCCAGCTTCCCGTAGGCGGGTGCTGACCAAGCGGGCTGCGGTGGTCTTGCCCGCTCCCCAGACGCCTTCCATGGTGACTAGGCGGCCCTGCGGCAGCGCCAGCCAGCGCCGCGGGTCGACGGGGTTGCTCCGCTGGAGGGCTGATGCCGGCGGCGATGGCGCCAACGACTGCATCTGTTATCCCCTTGCTCTTAGCTGGCCGGCCGCAACGTGGGCAGCCAGTCGAAGTCGACCCGGGGATCGCGGGTCGGTTCGTACTCCAGTCCGACCCAGCCGGCGTAGCCGATGTCGCGCAGTGCGGCGAAGTACGCCGGGTAGTCCAGTGCTCCGGAGCCGGGCCGTCCCCGGCCGGGATCGTCGGCGATCTGCACGTGCAGCAGCCGCTGGGCGTGGCGTCGCAGCAGGTCGGGCACATCCTCGCCGGAGCGTCCGTGGTGGTAGAGGTCGCACAGCAGCCCGGTGTTGGTCAGCCCGCTGAGGTCGTTGACCGCGTCGGTGGTCGCCGCAGCGGTGTCGGCGTCGCTGATCGGGTAGTCCGGGGCCTCCGCTGGGCTGATCGCCTCCAACGCGACGCAGGCGCCGATCGTGTCCGCAGCTGCTGCGGCGGTGGCGAGGTTCTCGACGGCCAGCAGGTCCTGCTGGTGCGGGTCGACGCCAGGTTCGCGGTTGCCGTAGAGCGCCATGAGGATGCGGCAGCCGACCCGGTCGGCGAACCTGGTCGCGACGTCCAGGCAGGTGAGGAACTCGTTGTGCCGGGAGGGACTCGACAACAGCCCGCGGTCGCCGGCGCGCATGTCGCCCTCAATGAGGTTCATCGCGACCAGCTGTACGCCGGCGTCGGCGAGCGCGGCCGTGAACGCGTTGACGTCGGTGACGTTCGGTTCGGGGCCCGCGAAGGGCCACCACGTTTCGACGGTGGTGAACCCGTCGGCGGCGGCAGCGGCGGGTCTGCCCAGCATCGGCAGGTGCCCGTAGAGCATGGATATGTTGGCGGCGAACCGCAGTCCGTACGTGTTCATCGTTCCTCACAAGGGTCGTCCATGGGCGGGAAGGGGCCCGGTGAGCAGCTGGGGCTGTGAGGTGGTTCAGGGGGCGATGGTGGACAGCGCCCGTTGGAACTCCTCGACGCGGTGCGGCGGGTAGCGCCCTTCCGCCATCGCAGGCAGGTAGTAGCTGCCGACTCGTTCCCACGTCCATGGGTCGTGGGCGAACGTGCCGGTGATGCCGTTGTTGACCAGCGCGATCCACCGTCGCAGGCAGCTGGGGCACTGCCCGCAGTGCTCGAAGGCGTCGCCGGGGGTGGCGCACGAGAACGTCTGCAGCAGCGCGTCCACGGGCAGCCCCGCGTCGAGGTACCAGGCGACGACCTCGGTCTTGGTCTTGTCCCAGAACGGGCTGTCGACCCGGATAGGTCGTCCGGCGAACTCGGTCAGCACGTCGCTCATCCGCGCGAACGCCTCCGGGCTCTTGTCCGCCGTGTGATCGCCCTTGACCCCGATACACCAGATGACGTCTGCGCGGAACGCCGCGAGCATCGCGAACAGCACGTTGCGGAACGGGATCAGGTCGCCCTGGACCGTGGCTCGGGCCGACAGGTCGAGCTCGGCGCTGATCTCCAGATCCATGCCGTGTGCCGCGGCGATCGCCCGCACGGTATCGATCTCCTGCTGCCGGCCGTAGTGGCCGCTGTCGAAGTACAGCGCCGGTGGCCTGCTGAGGAAATGCCAAGCCGGGAACGAGTCCAAGCCGGCGGAGAAGAGCAGAACTTCACGCACTGGGTGCTCCTTGTCGGAACGTCTTCGTGGGGGCTATGCAGGGCCGCGCGGATGCCGGGTGGAGTTCAGCGCCGGTCGTGCAGCTGTTTGCCGTGGGCGTGTCTGGCGCCGGAGATCACGGGTGTGTGGCCCATGTGCTCGCCTCTCGCGAGATCGTCTGGGCGTAGCCGTTGATGCGTTCCTCGGTGTCGTGGTCGGTCAGGACAACTGCCAAGGTGCGGTCGATAACCGTCGCCGCCTGCCGGCACGGCGAACCGGCATAGCGGGCGAAGGCTGGGCGCCGGTCGGCGGGCATCAACCCGAAGGTGCCGACGCTGTTGGGCACCCCGAGCTGGGCGAGGTGTTCGCAGAACGCCCGCGGATGGTCTAGGTCAACCCTGATCAGAGCGCTGTAGCCGTTGTCACCGGCCGCTGTGGGGGTCGCCGTGATCCCCGGCGTCGCGGTGAGCAGGACGGCGAGCTGGCGAGCCTGCTGCCGACGATGGTCGAGAAGTTCGTCGAACCGGGCCAGATTCGCGTGGGCGAGGACTGCGAGCGGTTCGGCGAGGCGGTAGTTGTAGCCGACCGTTTCGGGCTGGCCGCCGTATAGCGGCAGGTGGTGCGCCCGCAGGGCGCGGGCCCGGCTGGCGATGTCGTCGCGGTCGGTGAGCAGATAGCCGCCCTCACCGCACCAGAGGATCTTGCCGTCCTTGAGGCTGAAGCAGCCCACGTCGCCGTTGGTTCCGGCAACTCGCCCCTCGGTGCTGCTGCCTTGGGCCTGACACGCGTCCTCGATCACCGCCAGACCGTGTGCGGCGGCGACGCGCGCTAAGTGTGTCGGATCGCCTTGCCGGCCCCATAGGTGAACAGTCAGGATCGCCTTGGTAGCGCCGGTCACCTTGGCGGTGAGATCGTCCAGGTCGAGACCGCAGCCGTGGCGATCGCAGTCGACGAAGACGGGCCGGGCGCCGGCATAGATGATTGGCGCAACCGACATCACCACGGACAGCGCTGGCACCAAGACTTCGTCACCAGGCCCGATACCGAGGCAGAGCAGGGCGGTATGCAGGGCCGCGGTGCCCGACGACACCGCGACGGCGTGCCGGACCTCGAACCTGGCGGCGAGCTCGTCTTCCAGGGCTGCGACATATTCGGTGCCGGCCGGCCGGGGCATCTGCGCCAGCAGCCGCGACAGGTCTTCGACGGCACCGCCGCGTGTGGTGAGTGGCCCGGCGGTCATGTCGGCACCTGCTCGGTCAGGAACCGGTCGAAACCCATCAGCGGCCACATGTTGACGCAGTCGCGACTGAACAGCGCGCAGTCGGTGCACGGCCCAGCCGCTGCGAACAGCGTATGGGCGTCGGCGTCGCGGATGGTCCGTGCCGTGGCGGTGGCGGTGATCTTCAGACTCGACGGGCAGTCATACAGGCTGCCGTCCGGTTGGATGAAGAACAGGTTCGTGCCGCCGAAGCAGCCGCTCACGAAGCCTGACTCATGGGTGATGCTGTCGACGACTTTGCCGGGATAACTGGGGTCGGGCAGCCGCACTGGCATGCCGGAGTGGTAGAGCTGTGTGAATGCCTCCGACATCGGGTCTGCGTCGCCGCCGGTCAGCGACAGCTGTGTGTGCAGGGCATGGCCGCGGTCGAGCGCGATCGGCTGCGGCACGAAGTAGTCACAGCCGAGTTCGGACGCCAGCACGGCACCGGCCCTGATGACGTCGATGTTGAGTCGGGTGATCACGGAGTACAGGCCGACCTTCGGTGATGGGCGGCTGCCCCGGGCGGCGATCAATGCCTGGATGCCGCCGATCACATCCTGGTGCCCGTGTTTGCCGTTGCGGGCCGGACGCCACGTGTCGTTGTAGCGGGCGTCCGGTGAATCGACGGACACGGACACGGCGTCGACGCCTAAGGTGATGATCCTGTCCACCAGTTCGGGCCGGTTCAGCGGGATCCCGTTGGTGCACAACACCACCTGCACGTCGGCGGCTTTGATCGCGGCGATCACCTCCATCACCGGCGGCCAGATGAGTGGTTCGCCACCGGCGATGAAGATTCGCTTCACCCGGGACCCGGGCAGGGTGTGCACGAAGGCGGTGATCGCAGTGAGGTCCAGGTCGGTGCGGGCCAGGTGTGACATCGCTCCGGATTGCTGCGGCATGGCTTCGCGGTGCTCTTCGATCGTGCCGAAGTAGCAGTAACGGCAGCCGAGGTTGCAGGGTGACCGTAGCGCCCACAGCAGGGTGACCGGGCTCAGGTCGGCCGTCATGCTGGGACCTCCCACGGGAAGATCACCCAGCTGTCGGCCTGGCGGCCGAGGTAGCTCACGACGTCGGTAGGGCTTTGCGGCCTGTGCCAGTTCGCGCGGTTGACGGTCAGCACGGCGGTACGTACGCGCGTGGCCCCGGCGGCGTGCAGCAGGCCAACGGCGCAGACGAGGGTGTCGCCGCTGCCCGCGATGTCGTCGACCAGGAGCACGTCCATGCCCTTGAGGTCGCCGAGGGCAGCGGGGTTCACGACCTGGGGTGTGCCGGACTTGTCGGCGTTGACGGTGTCGTCGAGGGTATGGGCCACCTCCACCGCTCTCACCGCACGGGCGCCGAGTTGGTGGGAAAGCAGGACGGCCGGGACGAGGCCGCCGCGGAGCACGCCCACCAGCACGTCGGGCAGCCGATCGGCGCGGACCTGGCTGGCGATTGTGTCGACTGTCTTGGTGATGTCGGGCCAGGTGAGGACGATCGGGGTCTGGTCACCGGCCACGTTCGTCACCCCAGATGAGGACATGGGCGCGGCTGGTCACGTTCCATCCGTGCGTCAGGGCGGCGTCCGCCATCCACCGCATCCGCTCGACGACCACGTCCGCGGTGGTGCCCTCTGGGGACAGCCACACCTGTGTGAGCCCGAACTCGTGCTGCAGGGCGACGATTTCCTGGATGTCAGCTGGGCAGGTCACCACGAACTTCCACCGGGCTTGTCCGGTGTCCTGTAGCTGCCTGATGACGTGCGGCTTGATCCGTCTTCCACGCGGGACCGCTGAGCTCTCCAGCTTGAGACCGGCGTTGAAGCAGACGCCGGCGGCGATCAGGTCGCTGCCGGGGGCGACCGTGGCGTTCGTCTCGACCTCGACCGCGCGTCCGTCCGCACGTGCTGACCATGCGAGGTGAGTGACCACATCCCGGTGCAGCAACGGCTCGCCGCCGGTCACGATGACCAGGTCGACCGGCATCAGCGACGGGTCAGCGGTGGCCGGGTCGATTCGTCGTAGCTCATCCCAAATCTTGGCCGACGTCATCGTTCGCGCCGTGCCCGGGTCGTGCCGGGCCACGTTCCAGGTGTATTCGGTATCGCAGATCATCGTGCCGTCAGCCGGCGTGTCACTGGTGCGCGGCAACGCAGCGTAGCCGCATGTGAGGTTGCAGCCCATAAGGCGGGCAAACAGTGCCCGGCGGCCGAAGCTGGGCCCTTCGCCTTGGAACGAGTAGAAGAGGTCGGCGACCTGCGCAGTGTCGGCCTTGCGTCGGACCGTGGGGTGAGCCGCGGTAGTCAACGAGGTCATCTCCTTTCCGTCGAGACCGGAATCCGGAACTCCGCCCAGCTGGTCGCCGTTTCGCTGACCCTCACGGCCTCGACGTGCACACCGTCGGGAAGCGGCAGATTCTCGGCGCACCAGTCGAAGATCAACCGGGCTAGGTTCTCGCTGGTCGGCTCGACGGTGACAACGTCATTGACCAGCCGATGGTCGAACGCATCGGCCAGGTACTGCTTCACGGGCTCCAGTTCCGCGAAGTCGACGACGAAGCCGGGACCGCTCAAGACCTGCGCAACGAGGGTCACCTCGACGGCGTACGAGTGGCCGTGGACTCGTGCGCACTTGTGGTGCTCCGGCAGGTCTCCAAGCCGGTGCGCAGCCTCGAACTTGAAGGACTTCCCTATTCGGTACTCCCCGTCCCTGGCGGCAGCCGGCGTCGTCCCTGCCACGGTGTTGCTCATGCGGCACGCCCCGCCATCGACGCCAACTGGAGGAACTCGGCGCGGGCAGAGACGTCCGTCTGGAGGGCCCCGGTCGTCGCGACCGTGATCGTCAGTGATCCTTGCGCCCGGACACCGCGACACGTCATGCAGGTGTGCTCGGCCCGCAGTAACACGCCAACGTCAGCGCATTCCAGCTGCTGCTGCAGGAACCGGGCGACCTGCTGTCCCAGGCCCTCCTGCGTCTGCAGGCGTGCGGCGAACATTCGTACGGACCGCGCGACCTTCGATAGGCCAGGAATGAGCTCTGCTGGGCGGTACCCGACGGCCGCAGTACCGAAGAACGGAAGGAGGTGGTGCCCGCACACCGAAGTGAACTCAATCCCACCGGTCACGACCAAGTCATGCTGGTCGTCCTCGTTCGGGAACTTGGTGAACTCCCAGGGCTTCTGGGTGAGCATCTGCGCATAGGCGTCAGCGACCCTGCGCGGGGTGTTGACGCCGATCTCAGTGCTCGCATCGACGCCGAGTGCGGTCAGTAGTTGCCCGACAGCCAACTCAGCGGCGTTCCGGTCGATCGAGGGTGCCGTCGGGGGTAGGAGCGTATGACCAATCTCCAGATTGGAAAGAGTGGCGACCACCAGGTCTCCTTCGGGGGTGAGGTCGAACGCCTGGGAATGTCTGTGCTGCGTCCCCCGCCGCGCGGATCGGGGAGTGTGGGGCAGTTGCGATCTGGCCAGAGTTCGGGGCGTCCGCCCGCTGCTTAACCCCTGAGCCACACCCAGGAGGTCGTGACGACGACGCCTCCTCTATCTCGCCGCGGTGTTGCGGGGAGCTGGATCTCCTCGCGTCTGAGGGCCAGGTCCTGAATCCAGCACCGCCTCCGCATGCTCGACTTGATCACCGCCGGGACAAGGTTTCATGTCCGAACGCCTCCCTGTAGCGACCGCTCATGAGGTGATGGGGTGTGCCCCGCGCCGCGTGCAGCGCCGGGTTGAGGCGTACCTCATCCCGTCACTTGGCCGACGGAGGCTTCGTCGCGGACGACCAGGGAGTCGATCGAGTCAATCGCTTGCCTGTCGCCTATCGTTACCAACACGATGCCCAACGTCAGGACGGGTGCACCATGACCGAGGGCGGGTATCAATATGCGTCGCGCGTATGACCGCGACCGGGCGGCATGTGGGACTTTGGAGCATGCCCTCGTACGATCCAACACTGGTGGTCACACAAGGACGCCACGATGACTGCGACTCACAAGGCGCGGTACTGCCGTTGCGGTGCCCGTCTCGCCCGTGACAACCCCGGCGCGCACTGTGCCCCGTGCATCACTCACGAACGAGATCATCTCCACACGGCTCCCGAACTTCCGGCCGACTTCTGGGATGAGGTGGTGCTCAGCGAGGCGCTTCGGAGCCGACACATGGGCCGGGTTATACGTGCGTGGCGGACGCACCCCTACCACGGGCGGCGATCGATCTCCCAAGATCGCGTGGCGTCGTGGATGGGGCTCACGCAGGCTCAGCTAAGTCGGATCGAGAACGGCCCGGCGATCGCCCACCTTAATCGGCTGACCCAGTGGGCGGAGGTGCTGCGGGTTCCGGCCGACCGGCTGTGGTTCGCGCTACCAGCCGTCACGGAACGGCCGGCCGAGGAAGAGGACAAAGTGAAGCGGCGCAACTTGATCGCGGTAGCCGGGGTGACGCTGGCGACCGGGGTGTTCGGGGAAGCAACGCCCGCAACGCCGTTGAGCAACGACGGGGAAGTGGTCGAGTGGTTCGCATGGCACCTTTGGCAGCACCGAGCCGAAGAAATCCACTCGTCTCAGATCCCTGACCACGTACGCCGTCGGCTTGACAGGAATCCCCACATCAACCGGACGGCAGAGGACACGTTCCGCCTCACTGATCCAGCGCTTGTGGACGTGCTGGTAGCTCACCGCGTCTTCGGCGATATCACGCGAGGCGGCGGGCACCTGCTAGCCACCGCACAGACCAGCCACGCAACCGACCTGACCATCAGCGCGTTGACCGCCGATGACGAGAGCGCTCGACGGACGCTGGTCGCGTGGATGCGGCACGGACCAACAGCAGTCTTGCGGGTGAACTCGGCCGGCATCCTTGCGAAAGTCGGATCGCCTGAGGTCGGCGACGCAGCGATTTCCACCATTCGTGCCGACGATGACGTCCGACATCTGTATTTGACCGCCGTCGCGTGTCGTGTGCTGGACACATCATGGGATGAAGCCGCACACGTCGCTGCTTTGGCTGCCGGATCAGGTAGCCGAGCCGCCACGAGCTTGGCATCGAGTTGGGCCACCGAACGCCTGACAGCAGAGCTAACCAACCCCCGCGACGCTGCGGCACGTTGGTGCAGCGCGGTCCTCCTCGCAACACTGCCCAGCGTTCAAACCGACACCACCCGTCAGGCGGTCATGAACGCCGTATCACGCGAAGCGTGCCGCGAAAATCTGCGCGCCTATGCTGCCATCCTCGCCGGAACCCGCCCCCTCAATATCTAGGAGTCCGAATGAAGCTGCTCGCCGTAAAGCCCGGCGAAGAAGTCATCGCAACGCTAAGCAGGCACGCCGCCGAGGCGGGCATCACTAACGGCGCGATCGTTTCTCTCGTCGGCGCGATCGATGCATGCGCAATCAGTAACATGCCTGCCACTGACGCAAAGTCCGATGTCGTCACGGAGTATCGCCAGCCATTCGAGTTGAGCGGCACTGGCGAGATTGTTGATGGCAAGGTGCATGTGCACGTTGTCCTTGGTCGTGAAGGCGACATGGCGCTTGCAGGCCACCTGCACTGGGCAAAGGTCGACACCTTCTTCGTCCACGCATACACGATATCTCTCACCGCGAACGATTCTTGACCGCTCACAGGGTGCAGCAGATCTGGTGCTGATGGTGTCGGAATCTGCTGACAATGTCAGCGCACGGCGCGGCGGGCGTGTCGCCGTGTCGCATGCTTTCCGGACGCCCCGATGTCACCGCCGGTTTGCCTCGTAAGCGGGTGGCCGCCGGACTGTTGATCACTGACGCGGACGAGCGGGTTCTGGTGGTGGAACCAGCTGTACAAGGCGGGTTGGGAGATCCCCGACGGGCGCTTCGAGGTTGATGAGTCGCCGTACCTGGCGTAGCCCGGGAGTGCGGGGAGGAACTCGGCGTGGCCCGACGCCAGGCCGTTTGCTCGTCGTGGACTGGGTACCGGCTCTCGACGGGCGTACCGAGGGCGTCATGGTCATGGACGGTGACAGCACCCTGAGCTTCACCGAAACAGCGGGATCGGATGCGTTAGGCGGGCCAGAACGCGCCGAAATCCCGCTTTTGACCACCATGCCGCGGTGGGCCGGTTCCTGGGTGGTGGGGTCGCGCCGTGGAATGTCCGCTAGTCGATCACGGCCAGCGGTGCCGTCGGCGACCCAACAGGCAGACCCCACCTGGTCGCTGCGACCCGGGCCGCCGCAACAGCCTGCTCGGCTCCCGAGTCGCCCCACCCGAGTAGGAGTGGAACGTCGACCACCGGCACCAGCCGCCGCCCGAGCAGCCGGCCGCCATCCGGGTCCGGGCGGCGCGCGTCGAACCCGACGATCCGCGCGGCCATCCGCAGGTACGCGTGGCCGCCGGCCAACTCGTGGCCGAGGAGCACCGGGTCGGTCAGGCGCACCTGGGACTCCTCGGCAGCTTCCCTATGCAGGGTGGCGGCCGGATCGGCGTCGACCAGCTCGGGGCTTCCGCCGGGGAGGTTGTGGCCGTCCGGCGTGTCCTGCACGAGCACCCGCCCATGGTCATCGAACAACCAGCCGTACACCTGCACCACCGTTGCAGTCGGTGCCGGTCGGTCAGCGATCCACCGGAATGGGAGGGCGATGGACATGGCGGCAGGCTACGGGGTGGGCAGGCGCACGTCGCGGAGGCCCGCCGAACTGATCGCGTCGTGAGCGTGACCCGCTGCCCAGGCTCCCTCGGCTTGGAGTCTGCCGCCGGGGGTGCAGGATCACCCTGGCTTTCGCGGCCACGCCGCTACCGAAGGCAGCCGGTGTCGACCGGCTGCTTCCGGTAGAACGGCGCGCGCCCCGGTTACGGGGTCAGCGCGCCCTCCCGCAGGGCATCAGTGAAGGCCGTCCAACTCCGCGCCGTCACCGCGATCTGGCCACCCTGAGGGTCTTTGCTGTCCCGGACGAAGACCGCACCCTGGCGGGAGAGCAGGTTCGTCGCCACCTCGACGCAGTTTCCCTGGTTGCCGCTGCGGGTGCTCTTGCGCCAGCGGGCCGTCGTCATATCAGCCACGGGTGAATGCCTCCATCGCTTCGGTGATCAGCTTTCTCGACGAGTCCTCGTCGAGTGCTCGTGAGGTCACGTCGTTCCAGGCCAGCTCGTAGGCCGCAACCTCGGTCAGCTTGTTCAGATAGAGCGCGCCAGTGAGGCTGTCGACATAGACCAGCGGGGGTTCGAGGGGCTCCGAACTGCCTGGCAGAGCCGGGAATTGCAGGATAGTGAACGCGGAGTTCATGCCGCCATGTACGCCCGCCTCGAAGGTAAGGACCCTGAGCGAGACGCTCGGTGACCGGGTTACGTCGAGCAGGTGCTGTAGCTGGGCAGCCATGACCTTGGGACCGCCTACAGTTCGGCGGAGGACTGCCTCGCTCAGGACGATCGAAAGATGCGGCGGGCGGGGGTTGGACAGCAGGCGTTGACGCTCCAGACGAAAGTCGACTTGGCGGTCGACCTCCTGCTCGTCGATGAGACCCTGCGGCACGCCGGTCACCTCTCTGGCGTATGCACGGGTCTGGAGGAGGCCGGGCACGGACTCCGGTTCGTAGTTCCGGATGCGGTCGGCGCTGGCTTCCAGTCGTACGAACAGGCCCAACCAGCTCGGCAGGCTGGTGTTGGTGTAGTCGTGCCACCAGGCGCTCGCGCCATTGCTTCGAGTCTCGGCGGCGAGCGCGAGCAGGTCGGCGCG
>NZ_JBEZEK010000038.1:0-44274 GCF_040648835.1 Micromonospora sp. NPDC049081
CCAGCCGGATCGCCTCGATCGACACCGCCGACGGCCCGGTCGACGAGGCGTTCCCCCCGATGTCGGTCACCGTCCGCCTCGACGACGAGATCGACGTGTCCCGGGGCGACATGATCTGCCGGCCGAACAACACGCCGACCGTCTCGCAGGACATCGAGGCGATGGTCTGCTGGATGGACGAGACCCGCCCGTTGGAGGTCGGCGGCCGGTACGTCGTCAAGCACACCACCCGGACGGCGCGCGCCATCGTCCGCGAGCTGCACTACCGGCTCGACATCAACACCCTGCACCGGGACGAGAGCAGCACGTCGCTCGCGCTCAACGAGATCGGGCGGATCAAGCTGCGCACCACCGTGCCGTTGCTGGCCGACGACTACCACCGCAACCGCACCACAGGCGGTTTCGTCATCATCGACGAGACCACCAACCGCACCGTCGCCGCCGGCATGGTCATCCAGCGGGACTGACCCGGCGCTCCGCATCGGCCGGCCCGGCACCCTCCCCCGCCGGGCCGGCCGAACCCTTCGTACGTCGACCCCGGTCGGCGTTCGGCGGGCCGAACCAGCGGGCGAGCGCGGCGGTCAACCCGTCGGCGTCCGGCCCGTCCGTCGGGGACTGCCAGGCCACGTGGCAGTCCGGGCGCAACAGCAGCGCGGTCGGCATGGCATCGCCAGGGGCGTCGGCCGCCGCGCCGTCCGGCGTGAACCGTCCGGTGACCACGTCGACCCGATCCCGCCACGGGCCGGCCACCCCGGCGTGGACGCCGGTGGGGTCGAGCAGCAGCGGGCGGGCGGTCCGGGTCAGCTCGGCCAGCCGGACCGGACCGGCGCCGGTGTGCCACACCAGGTCGGGTGCGAAACGTCCGACCAGCGGCCCGTCGGCGTCACCCATCGGGTAGCGGACGTCCGCCCCGGCCAGCAGGGCGGCGACGTGGGCCGCGTTCTCCGGCCGGTCGAGCAGTTCGCCGAGGAGCACCCGCAGCGCGGTGACCTCGCTGCCGGGGGCGATCAGCGCCGACTGGGCCTGGGTGGACATGGTGACCCGGTGCGCCACCGCGCGGCGTTCCGCGTCGTAGGAGTCCAGCAGCCCGGCCGGGGCCCGGCCGTGCACCTGGGCGGCCAGCTTCCAGCCCAGGTTCACCGCGTCCTGCAGGCCGAGGTTGAGCCCCGGCCCGCCGATCGCCGCGTGCACGTGGGCGGCGTCGCCGAGCAGCAGCACCCGCCCGGCGCGGTACCGCTCGGCGATCCGGGTGTTGCCGCCCACCAGCCGACGCAGCAGGTGCGGGCCGGGGCCGGCCGGCGGACCGACGGGCACGTCGGCCCCGAGCACCCGGGTGACGCTGGCCCGCAGCTCGGCGAGGGTCAGTGGCCCGTCGAACCGCGTCGACCCGGGCCACTCGATCGTGCTGAGGGTGACCGGACGCCCGGCGAAGGGCGCCCACACGATCAGCCCGTGCGGGGTGCGGGTGTGCCGGAACGGCGCGACGGTGCCGTAGCCGGGGACCACGAGGTCGCCGGTCGCCGCGTCGATCAGCTCCGGAGGCAGGCTGACCTGTGCGGTACGGGAGACGGTGCGGTCGGTGGACACGCCGGGGAAGCCGATCCCGGCCAGCCGGCGTACGACGCTGTGCCCACCGTCCGCGCCGACCAGGTAGCGGCAGCGCAGGTTGGTGCCGTCGGCGAAGGCGACGTGCACGTCGTCCGCGCCCGGGGTCAGGCCGGTCACCTCGTGTCCCCGTCGGACCTGCACGCCCAGTTCGGCGACCCGCTCGGCGAGTACCCGTTCCAGGTGCTTCTGGGGGGTCTGGAGCAGGTACAGCGGGTTGTCCGGCACCGCCCGCAGGTCCAGCGGGAGCGCCCCGAAGACGAACCCGGGTGACGGCTGCGGCGGGCCCGGGTCGTCGACGAGGCGGTGGTGCAGGCCGCGCCGGTCGAGCAGCCGGACCACCTGACCGACCAGCCCGTTGGCGCGCTGTTCGGTGGTGGGGGCGGACAGCCGTTCGCAGACGACGGGCCGGACGCCGGCCAGGGCCAGTTCGGCGGCGAGCAGGAGACCGTTGGGGCCGGCGCCGACGATGAGGACGTCGATCATGGCGGGATCCTTTCGAGGGCATGGTGGATCCGCCGCCGGGGCACGGCGGATCACGGGCAGGACCGGGCACCCCGACGGGGTACGGGTGGACGCGTCGAGTCGCGCCTGCGCGGATCGGCGCGAACGGTCGGCTGGGCGACGGGCGGGCGACGGGTCGGGTCAGCGGGGTGGGGGCGGCAGGCCGGCGGCGAGCTGGGTCAGCGGGTGGGGGGCGGCGGCAGGCCGGCGGCGAGCTGGGTCAGCGCGTCGGGGAGCAGGCGCTCCATCGGCACGGGCGGATCGGCGCGCAGGTAGTGCCGGATCGCGGCGTTCACGGCGGCGTTCACACTGGCCGCTACCAGGTGGGGATAGAGGTCGTGGTCGGCATCGGTGCCGGTGCGTTCGGCGATGGCGGCGGCCAGGTCGGCCTCGGCGGTCGCGCCCGCACGCAGCATCTCCGCCTGCAACACCGGCTCGGCCAGCATCACCGCGAGCCCTTCGACCCATTCGGCGTGTGGGCCCGGCGGCGACCGGGTGACCTCGGGTCCGGGGGCGAACCTGGTCAGCGTCGCCGCGATCAGCGCTGTCCACAGGGGTTCGTCGGGCGGCCGTCGGCGCAGCGCCTCGGCGACCTGCCGGCTGCGGTCGAGGTGCCGGAAGGCGATCGCCTCGGCCTTGCTGGAGAAGTAGTTGTTGAACGTACGCGGGGACACGCCCACGGCCTGGGCGATGTCCTCCACCAGCACGTTGTCGAAGCCCCGGGCGACGGTCAGCCGGATGGCCGCCCAGCTCAACGCCGCCCGCGTCTCGGCCTTCTTACGCTCCCGTAGCCCGCTCACCCACCCAGCATAGCCAAGTTTGCGTGACACGCAATATTACGTGCCACGCAATTTTGTTTTCCGCAGCGCCGGGTCAGGCGGGCAGCGCATGCCGGGCACGACCCCGACGGCGGAAGGCGAACCCGGTGAACAGGAGCAGGACCACCGCCGACGCGACGAGCCCGCCGGCGAGCACCAGCCCGGAATGGTCCCTGCTGGTCGCGGCGGCAGCCGTCGGCCCGGCGTTCGGGTTGGTCGTCCGGGTGTCGTTCACGGTGACGATGCCCCATCGAGCGACTGAGGGTGGCCCCGGGCAGACCCGCGCCGAGGCTGGCCGCGGGGGCACGGTGATGTCCAGACCGACCACCAGCGCCATCGCCCGCACACGCGGAACGGGTGCCGCGCCAGGCGGTGCGACACCACCCACGGGCAACAACGGGCCGACCAGGGCCGCCAGGAGATGCACGGACGACACTACCGGAGGCTTATGGAAGTTTTGTCCAATAGGAAGCGGGGTTCACCCCTCCTCCGCCCGGAAACAGGGCGGGCCCCGGCCATCGGCCGGGGCCCGCGCAGCAGGGTCGGATCAGGACAGGTCGAACCGGTCCAGCTCCATGACCTTCGTCCAGGCCGCCACGAAATCGGTCACGAACTTGGCGCCCGCGTCCTGGCTGGCGTAGACCTCGGCGAGGGCGCGCAGCTGGGAGTTGGAGCCGAAGACGAGGTCGACCGCGGTGGCGGTCCACTTCACCTCGTCGGTGGCCAGGTCCCGGATCTCGTAGACGTGCTCGTCGGACTCCGACGCCTTCCACCGGGTGCCCGGGGAGAGCAGGTTGGCGAAGAAGTCGTTGCTGAGCACGCCCGGCCGGTCGGTGAGCACGCCGTGCGCCGTACCACCCACGTTGTTACCGAGGGCCCGCAGGCCGCCGACGAGGACGGTCATCTCCGGTGCGGTCAGGTTGAGCATGTACGCCCGGTCGACGAGCAGCACCTCCGGCTGGGTCTTCTCACCCGGACGCAGGTAGTTGCGGAACCCGTCGGCGCGCGGCTCCAGGACGGCGAACGACTCGACGTCGGTCTCCTCCTGGCTGGCGTCGGTGCGGCCGGCCCGGAACGGCACGGTCACCTCGACACCCGCCGCGCGGGCGGCCTGCTCGACGGCCGCCGAGCCGGCCAGCACGATCAGGTCGGCCAGCGAGATCTTCGCGCCACCGGCGTCGTTGAACTCGCGCTGGATCCCCTCCAGCGTGCCCAGCACCGTCGCGAGCTGCTCGGGCTGGTTGACCTCCCAGCTGCGCTGCGGTTCGAGGCGGATCCGCGCGCCGTTCGCGCCACCGCGCTTGTCGGTGTGCCGGAAGCTCGCGGCGGAGGCCCAGGCGGTGCTGACCAGCTGCGCGGTGCTCAGGCCGGAGTCGAGCACCTTCGCCTTGAGGGCGGCGACGTCGGCGTCGGACACCAGCTCGTGGTCGACGGCCGGCACCGGGTCCTGCCAGAGCTGCGGCTCGGCGACCCAGGGGCCGAGGAAGCGGCTGACCGGGCCCATGTCGCGGTGCAGCAGCTTGTACCATGCCTTGGCGAACGCCAGGGCGAACTCGTCGGGGTGCTCCAGGAAACGCCGCGAGACCTTCTCGTACGCCGGGTCGACGCGCAGCGACAGGTCGGTGGTGAGCATCGTCGGCTTGTGCTTCTTGGCCGGGTCGTGGGCGTCCGGGATGATCGCCTCGGCGTCCTTGGCGACCCACTGCTTGGCCCCACCGGGGCTGGTGGTCAGCTCCCACTCGTAGCCGAAGAGGATCTCGAAGAAGCGGTTGCTCCACTGCGTCGGCCGGTCGGTCCAGGTGACCTCCAGCCCGCTGGTGATGGTGTCGCCGCCCTTGCCGCTGCCGTGGGTGCTCAGCCAGCCCAGGCCCTGCGCCTCCAGCGGGGCGCCCTCGGGCTCGGGGCCGACGTGGTCGTCGGCGATGCCGGCGCCGTGGGTCTTGCCGAAGGTGTGGCCGCCGGCGATGAGGGCGACGGTCTCCTCGTCGTTCATCGCCATCCGGCGGAAGGTCTCCCGGATGAAGTGCGCCGCCGCGAGCGGGTCGGCGTTGCCCCGGGGGCCCTCCGGGTTGACGTAGATGAGGCCCATCTCGGTCGCCCCGACGCCGGCCGACATCTCACTCTCGGAGGAGTAGCGCTCGTCGCCGAGCCAGGTGTCCTCCGGACCCCAGAAGATCTCCTCGGGCTCCCAGACGTCCTGCCGGCCGAAGCCGAAGCCGAAGGTCGTGAAGCCCATCGACTCCAGGGCCACGTTACCGGCGAGCACGAGCAGGTCGGCCCAGGAGATCTGCTGGCCGTACTTCTGCTTGACCGGCCAGAGCAGCCGGCGGGCCTTGTCCAGGTTGGCGTTGTCCGGCCAGCTGTTCAGCGGCGCGAACCGCTGCCCGCCGTCACCCGCGCCACCGCGCCCGTCCTCGATGCGGTAGGTGCCGGCGGCGTGCCAGCTCATCCGGATCATCAGGCCGCCGTAGTGGCCGAAGTCGGCCGGCCACCAGTCCTGCGAGGTGGTGAGCACCTCGGTGATGTCCCGCTTGAGCGCCTCGACGTCGAGCTTGGCGAACTCCTTGGCGTAGCTGAAGTCCTCCCCCAGCGGGTTGCCCTTGGCCGAGTGGGCGTGCAGGACCGAGAGGTCGAGCTGGTTGGGCCACCAGTCCCGGTTGGTACGCGGACGCCCACCGGTCTTCGGCGTCGGCGAGTCGATCGCCGGGTTCTCGCTCTCGCTGCCCTGCGCGGTCACCGAGTCGTGCGCGACCGGGCAACCGGCCGCCGCCTTCTGGTCCACGCCCTGCGCGCTGGCGGGAGCGTTGTCCTGGGTGTCGCTCATGTGCTTCCTTCCGAACTGGTGGATCACTGGGAGGTGCGGTCGGCCGCGCAGTCGGGGCAGGTGCCCCAGTAGACGACCTCCGCCTCGTCGACCACGAAACCGTGATCGTCGGAGGCGGTGAGACAGGGAACGTGACCGACGGCGCAGTCGACGTCGGCGATCACGCCGCAGGAGCGGCAGACGACGTGGTGGTGGTTGTCCCCCACCCGCGCCTCGTAGCGCGCGGTGGACCGCCCCGGCTGGATGCGGCGCACCAGGCCGGCGTCGGTGAGCGCCCGCAGCACGTCGTAGACCGCCTGGTGGGAGACCGTGGGCAGGTCGGCCCGGACCAGCGCGATCACCGTGTCGGTGTCGACGTGCGGGTGGTCGCGCAGCGCGGCGAGCACGGCCAGTCGGGGCCGGGTCACGCGCAGCGACGCCGCCCGCAACTGTGCCTCGAGGTCGGCCGTCATGGCACGACCCTAGCCCGCTGTTCTGGAACAAATCAAGTTTAGCTGCGGCGCGTCGGCCCATGTCCCCCTACCGGATGACACCGGCGGGCGAATCGGGCGAACCGGCGACCCCGGCGGCACAGGCACTGGGCGGACCGGCGGCACGGGCACAGGGCGACCCCCGACGGCACAGGCACAGGGCGACCGGCAGCACAGGCACCGGGCGGACCGGCGGGGCCACCGCCGCCGGGACCGACGGCACCTGTTGCCGACGGCACGGCGCACGGGTCCGCGACCCGCCCGGGTTCAGCGGGACCGTGGTACGGCGGTGCTGCCCCGCACCACGAGCGAGGTGCCGAGTTCGTAGCGGTCCTGGGTGAGCGGGTGGCCGTCGGCCAGGGTCAACGCGAGCCGGGCAGCGGTGGCCCCGATCTCCCCGAACGGCTGCCGCACCGTGGTCAGCGGCGGCGCCAGCCAGGCCGCCTCGTCGACGTCGTCGAAGCCCACGACGCTGAGCTCGTCGGGAATCCGCAGTCCGACCTCCCGGGCCGCCGCATAGACGCCCAACGCCTGCAGGTCGTTGCCGCAGACGACGGCGGTGGGCGGCTCCGGCCGGCCGAGCAGCTCGGCGGCGAGGCGTCGGCCCTCCTCGAAGGTGAACACCCCGCCGCGTTCGAGGCGCTCGTCGAACGGGACACCCGCGTAGTCCAACGCGGCGCGGAAACCGTCCCGGCGGGCCCGCGCCGACAGGTCCCCGACCGGACCGTTGAGCACCCCGATCCGCCGGTGGCCGAGATCCAGGAGATGCCGGGTGGCGGACAGCGCCCCGCTCCAGTTGCTCGACCCGACGGCGGGGACGGGGAACAGGTCGCCGATCGGATCGACCGCCACCAACGGAATGCCGGCGGCGCTGAACCGCGCCCCGTCCTCGGCTGTGAGAAGCGAGAACACCGTGATCACGGCGGCCGGTTGGCGCAGCAGCAGCGACTCCACCCAGGGCTGCCCGGCGCGCAGGCGGTGGTGCACGTCGGTGAAGCCGACCGTGTGGTCGCGGGGGCCGGCGACCTCCTGGACCCCGCGCAGGATCGGCATGGCGATCGAGGAGAGCATCTGGTGGAAGACCACCTCGATGCAGGGTGTCACGCTACCGGCCGGCCGGCGGCGGTAGCCGTGGTCGCGTAGTAACGCCTCCACCCGCTGCCGGGTCTGCTCGCCCACCCCCCGGCGGCCGTTGAGCACCTTGGACACCGTCGGCGGGGACACCCCGGCGAGTTCGGCGATGGTGGCGATGGGCAGGTCGCCCCGCCGGGGCTTGCGCGAGCCACGGCGTCGACCTTCCTCGATCACGGGACGAAGTCTACGGTGCGGGCTCCATCGACGGCCCGGTAGCGCCCACGGGCCCGGCACCGGCGCGCTCCGCCACCGGCCGGTACGCGAACCAGTCGAACGCGGCGCTGCCCTGCGTGACGTACATGCCGATGACCCGGCCGGTGAAGCCGGCGGCGACCTCGGTGGACAGGTAGCGCCCGTCCAGTTCGGCCAGCACGGTCGGGCCGGTCGGGCCGGCCACCTCGAAGGTGACCATGTCGCAGCCGGCGGCGCGTACCCCCCGTGGTGCGGTTCCGGCCGCCAGTTCGGCGGCGGACGTCACGGTGGGCGGGAAGAGGTCGTCGGTGCGGGTGGCGATCGTCAGCACCAGCGGGCCCGGCGGCACGGCGTGGGTGGCGAACACCTGCCGGAACGGCCCGACCCGGCCGACGACCCGGACCGTGCCGGCCCCTACCTCCAGGTCGTAGTGGTGCGCCTCGTCGATCCGGATGGTGAGCCCGGCGGTGCCGTCGCCCGGGTCCACCCGGACGCTGGCCCGGCAGTCGTGGTGCCGTTGCCGCAGCGCCACGATCGTCGCGCCGGCCAGGTCGAGCGTCGCGCCCTCGGCATGCAGGGTGAGCCAGCCCGGCCGGGCGGTCAGCGACCAGGAGTCGGCGGGTCGGCGGCGGGGCGAGATCCACTCCGGTGCCAGGGTGGTCGCGTCGAAGTCGTCGTGGTGGTCGCCCGGGTCGGGCGGGGCGGCACCGGCCGGGGCGCTGCCGGCGGGTGCGACGGTGAGCTCCTCGACCGGGTCGACGACCGGCCAGCCGTCGACCCAGCGCACCGGGGCGAGGAAGGTCTCGCGGCCGAGGACGTGGTAGGGCGGCCAGTGGCCCCTGGCCCGGATGCCCAGCAGGACCAGCCACCAGCTGCCGTCGACGGCCTGGACCAGGTCGGCGTGCCCGGTGGCCTGCACCGGGCGGTCGCTGCTGCGGTGGGTCAGGATCGGGTTGGTGGGCGCGGGGGTGAACGGGCCGCGTGGGGTGCGCGAGCGGGCGACGGAGACGGCGTGGCCGGTGTGCGTGCCACCCTCGGAGAGCAGCAGGTACCACCAGCCGTCGATCCGGTAGAGGTGCGGTGCCTCGGGGTACTGGCCGCCGGTGCCCGACCACAGCGCGATCGGGCCCTCCAGCACCTCCCCCGTCTCCGGGTCGATCCGGTAGGCGTCCACCCCGGAGGTGGTCAGCCAGCAGTTGCCGTCGTCGTCCCAGGCCAGCGAGGGGTCGACGTGCGGCAGGTCGAGGTAGACCGGGTCGGACCAGGGGCCGTCGGGGTGCGGCGCGGTGACGATGAGGTGCCGCCCCAGGCTGACGTTGGTGGTGATCAGCCAGAACCGTCCGTCGTGGTGGCGCAGGGTCGGCGCGAAGATGCCCCGGGACGCCTCGGCGTCCGGGGGCAGTTCGCACTGGCCCGGCCGGTCCAGGATGTTGCCGATCTGCCGCCAGTTGACCAGGTCACGGCTGTGCAGCAGGGGTACGCCGGGGAAATACTCGAAGCTGGAGCAGACCAGGTAGTAGTCCTCGCCCACCCGACAGACACTCGGGTCGGGGTGGAAACCGGGGACGACCGGATTGCGGTAGGACGGTCCGGTGGACACCGGGCATCACCTCCCTGCGGGGAATTCCACCACAGTGGACGGTGCCTGTGGGCCCGCGGAGCTGCCACGGTCCAGAAATGTTTGCGATAACATTTCGCGACCCGAATGCTACGGAAGGCCCGCCCGGGGTTCAAGGTCCCCGGCTACCGGCACGCCCCACCCCCGGCGGCGCACCCACCGGCACGCCGCCAGGACAGCGCCCTGAGCTGGCAGTAAACCCCGCACTCCGGGCCCGATTCGGTAGCTCCCCCGCCGGCACCAGGCGTCCACCCCACCCGGCGGTACGGGACACGGCAGGCCGGCCGGACCGCCGGCACCCGGCAGGAACATTCGCGCAACATGGCCGTCATATCTTGACGGGACCCCGCGAATCCACGAGAGTCCATATAAGGCGAGATGGTGCGCCACCGGGAGCTCGACGCGCCGTCACGGCATTCGCGGATGTCGACGTCAGGGTGCGAGGGGCCGCACCTGTTAACGCTCACAGCGGCGTATCCCGTTGCCGGCTGATCGAAACACCGACTCGGGCCGGTTGGCGATCGGCCGTGTCCCCGTCCCGGGACCACGACGACGACCAACCCACCCTGCCCTGCGGTCGGACCACCACTGCGCAGCACCGACAGGAGTCATGCCATGGCACGACCTCCGGCCAGCACCGATGCGCCGGCCACGGCGGACCGGGCGTGACGGTTGAGCACCCGGCCCGGCGGCGACGCCCGTCCCCCCACCCGCACCCGTCCCTGATCCGCACCGCTGGGAGTGATCATGTCTGAAGTGACCCGAAGGAACGTCCTCAAGGCGGGAGCGGCAGGGGCCGGTGCCGCGCTGGTCCCGGTCGCCTGGACCGCCACCGCCCGCGCCGACTCGGTCGCACCGCCCCAGGTGTTGGCCGCCAACGACCTGGCCCTGTGGTACGACGAGGGAGCCGGCACCGACTGGCTCCGCGCGCTGCCGATCGGCAACGGACGGCTCGGCGCGATGGTGTTCGGCAACGTCGACACCGAGCGGCTCCAGCTCAACGAGGACACCGTCTGGGCCGGCGGCCCGTACGACTCGGCCAACACCCGGGGGGCGGCCAACCTGGCCGAGATCCGGCGGCGGGTCTTCGCCGACCAGTGGACCTCGGCGCAGGACCTGATCAACCAGACCATGATGGGCAACCCGGGCGGTCAGCTCGCCTACCAGACCGTGGGCAACCTGCGGCTGGCCTTCGGCTCGGCCAGCGGGGTCAGCCAGTACGTCCGGACCCTCGACCTGACCACCGCCACGGTCACCACGACCTACCTGCTGAACGGGGTGCGGCACCAGCGGGAGGTGTTCGCCAGCGCAGCCGACCAGGTGATCGTGGTGCGGTTGACCGCCGACCGGGCCAACGCGATCACGTTCTCCGCCACCTTCGACAGCCCGCAGCGCACCACCGTGTCGAGCCCGGATTCCGCCACCATCGGGCTGGACGGCATCTCCGGCAGCCAGGAGGGGGTCACCGGCTCGGTGCGGTTCCTGGCCCTGGCCAACGCCGCCGCGACCGGTGGCACGGTCAGCAGCTCCGGGGGCACCCTGCGGGTGTCCGGGGCCACCAGCGTGACCATCCTGATCTCGATCGGCTCCAGCTACGTCAACTACCGCACCGTCAACGGCGACTACCAGGGCATCGCCCGCACCCGGCTCAACGCCGCCAAGGGCGTCGCCATCGAGCAGCTGCGCAGCCGGCACCTCGCCGACTACCAGGCGCTGTTCAACCGGGTGAGCATCAACCTGGGTCGGACGGCCGCGGCCGACCAGACGACCGACGTACGGATCGCCCAGCACGCGAGCAGCAACGACCCGCAGTTCGCCGCGCTGCTGTTCCAGTTCGGGCGGTACCTGCTCATCTCGTCGTCGCGGCCGGGCACCCAGCCGGCCAACCTGCAGGGCATCTGGAACGACTCGCTGACGCCGTCCTGGGACTCGAAGTACACGATCAACGCGAACCTGCCGATGAACTACTGGCCGGCCGACACCACCAACCTCGCCGAGTGTTTCCTGCCGGTCTTCGACATGGTCAAGGACCTGACGGTGACCGGTGCCCGGGTCGCCCAGGCGCAGTACGGCGCGGGTGGCTGGGTCACCCACCACAACACCGACGCCTGGCGGGGCGCGTCGGTGGTGGACGGGGCGCTGTGGGGCATGTGGCAGACCGGTGGCGCGTGGCTGGGCACCCTGATCTGGGACCACTACCTGTTCACCGGTGACCTGGGCTTCCTCCAGGCCAACTACCCGGCGCTCAAGGGCGCCGCGCAGTTCTTCCTCGACACCCTGGTCGCCCACCCGACGCTGGGTTACCTGGTGACGAACCCGTCGAATTCGCCGGAGCTGCCGCACCACTCGAACGCCAGCGTCTGCGCCGGGCCGACGATGGACAACCAGATCCTGCGGGACCTCTTCGACGCCGCCGCCCGCGCCAGCGAGACCCTCGGCGTGGACACCACCTTCCGGTCGCAGGTCCGCACCGCCAAGGACCGGCTGCCCCCGAACCGGGTGGGTTCGCGGGGCAACGTGCAGGAGTGGCTGGCCGACTGGGTGGAGACCGAGCGGAACCACCGGCACGTCTCGCACCTGTACGGCCTGCACCCCAGCAATCAGATCACCAAGCGGGGCACCCCGTCCCTGTACGAGGCCGCCCGCAAGACCCTGGAGCTGCGGGGCGACGACGGGACCGGCTGGTCCCTCGCCTGGAAGATCAATTTCTGGGCCCGGCTGGAGGACGGCGCCCGCGCCCACAAGCTGCTGAAGGACCTGGTGCGCACCGACCGGCTCGCCCCGAACATGTTCGACCTGCACCCGCCGTTCCAGATCGACGGCAACTTCGGCGCCACCTCCGGCATCGCCGAGATGCTGCTGCACAGCCACACCGGTGAGCTGAACGTGCTGCCCGCGCTGCCCAGCGCCTGGCCCACCGGCCAGGTCGCCGGCCTGCGGGGGCGCGGCGGCTACACCGTCGGGGTGGCGTGGAGCAGCGGACAGCCCGACGAGATCGGTATCCGCGCCGACCGCGACGGCACGCTGCGGGTGCGGTCGCGGCTGTTCACCGGCAGCTTCACCCTCGTCGACGTCGCCGACGGCAGCGCACCGGCCACCACCCGCCCGGAGACCGACGTCGTCCAGTTCACCGTCCGCGCCGGACACACCTACCGGGCGGCCCGGCCGGGCGTGACGCCGACCCCGACGCTGACTCCGACCCCCACGCCGACCACCCCCGTCCCGACCACCCCGCCGCCGACGACCCCGCCGCCGACGACGCCGGTCCCGACCACCAGCTCGCCCGCACCCTCGGGAGCACGGGCGACGTACGCGGTGACGGGCTCGTGGTCGGGTGGCTTCCAGGCCGAGGTCACCGTGACCGCCGGCGCGACCGCGATCCGTGGCTGGACGGTGTCCTGGACGTTCCCCAACGGACAGACCGTCAGCCAGATCTGGGGCGGGTCGCACACCCAGAGCGGCGCGAACGTGACCGTGAAGAACGTCGACTACAACGGGGCGCTGGCCGCCGGTGCCTCCACCACGTTCGGCTTCATCGGCGCGGTGAACGGCACCAACAACGCGCCGACGAACCTCACCTGCACCACGAGCTGACCGGCACCGGACGTGTCGTCGCCACCTCGGTCCGCCCCGGGCCGGCCGAGGTGGCGACGACACGTCCCGCCCCTGCCGGCACACGATCCCCCGAGTGGAACGGACGGAAGAACATGACGAGACCATCTACCCGCAGGCGTCGCCTGTTGACCGCCCTGGCGGCCGGGCTGCTGCTGGTGGCGGGCCCGGCGGTGGTGCTGCGGACCTCCCCGGCGCTGGCCCTGGACAACGGGGTGGCCCGCACCCCACCGATGGGGTGGAACAGCTGGAACACCTTCGGCTGCAACATCAGCGAGGCGCTGATCCGGCAGATGACCGACGCGATGGTCAGCTCCGGCATGAAGGACGCCGGCTACCAGTACGTCGTCGTTGACGACTGCTGGATGAACCCGAACCGGGACTCGGCGGGCAACCTCCAGGGTGACCCGACCCGGTTCCCCTCCGGGATGAAGGCGCTCGGCGACTACATCCACGCCCGGGGGCTGAAGTTCGGCATCTACCAGGCACCACTGGACAAGACCTGCGCCCAGTACTTCAACTCCTACCCCGGCGCCACCGGCTCCCAGGGCCGGGAGGCGCAGGACGCCCGGCAGTTCGCCGCCTGGGGCGTCGACTATCTCAAGTACGACTGGTGCTCGCCCAGCGGCAGCATCGACGACCAGGTGCGGGCCTTCGCCAAGATGCGCGACGGGCTGGCCGCGGCCGGTCGACCCATCGTGCTGAGCATCAACTCGAACAGCATCCACTCCAAGACCGGCCCGCAGCGCAACTGGGGCGACGTGTCGAACATGTGGCGTACCACCGAGGACATCACCAACACCTGGAACAGCGGCCAGACCAACGGCTACCCGATGGGCATCCAGAACATCGTCGACGTCACCGTGCCGCTCGCCGCGCGGGCCAAGCCCGGCGCGTTCAACGACATGGACATGATGGAGGTCGGCCGTGGTGGCATGACCGACACCGAGATGCGCAGCCACTTCGCGCTCTGGGCCATCCTGGCCTCACCGATGATCGCCGGGAACGACCTGCGCAACATGAACACGGCGACCCAGACGATCCTGAAGAACGCCAACCTCATCGGTATCAGCCAGGACCCGCTCGCGCTCCAGGCCAGCCAGGTCTCCTTCGACGGCACCCGTCGGGTGCTGGCCAAGCGGCTCGCCAACGGCGACGTCGCCGTCGCCCTGTTCAACCAGGGGACGGCCGCCACCACGATCAGCACCACCGCTGCCGCGATCGGGCTGTCGGGCGGCTCGTTCACCCTGCGTGACGCGTGGACCAACACGACCAGCACCACCTCGGGGGCCATCTCGGCCAGCGTGCCGGGTCACGGGACGGTCGTCTACCGGGTCAGCGGCGCGACCAGCACCCCCACCCCGACCGTCACTCCCACCACTCCGGCCCCGACCACGCCGGTTCCGACCACGCCGGCCCCGACCACGCCGGTTCCGACCACGCCGGTTCCCACCACCCCGGCCCCGACCACGCCGCCGCCGTCGACCGCGTCCTGCCAGGTCACGTACGCGATCAGCAGCCAGTGGCCGGACGGGTTCCAGGCCGAGGTGATCATCCGCAACACCGGCACGACGGCGGTCGACGGCTGGAGCCTGCGCTGGTCGTTCGCCAACGGCCAGCAGCTCAACCAGGCGTGGGGTGCCACCTACACGCAGAGCGGGGCCCAGGTCACCGCCACGAACGTGGGCTGGAACGGCACCATCAGCCCCGGTGGCAGCGCCAACTTCGGCTTCATCTCCACTTGGTCCGGCGGCAACGCCAAGCCGACCGGGTTCACCCTCAACGGCCAGGAATGCGCCGTGGCCTGACGGGCGTCCCCCGCAACGGCAGGACCCCCCGGTCATGACGTCGGCCCCTACTCCGGGATCCGACTGCTCAGGACCGGGGGGTCCCCGCCGGGCGGGCGCAGCGCGGCACCGGCGTGAGCAGGGTGCGGTCGGTTCAGTCGTCCAAGGTGGCCAGCAGTGCGGTGGCCATACCCTGCTCGCCCCGGGCGTTCGGGTGGAAGGGCGCGGCGGCGTTCTCCGGCAGCAGCCCCTCCACCCACCGGGTGCCGCTGCTCTTGCAGGTGTCGCGTCCGATCGACGGGGTGTAGACGTCGGCGTAGACGGCGTCGTTCGCGGCGGCGGCACCGGCCAGCATCGCGTTGAGCGACTTGGCCACCCCCCGCAGGTACGGCACGTCCTGGTAGGCGATCGGGACCAGTGGCCAGCAGCCGTACCCGGAGTCCGGCACGATCGCCGGGTAACCGAGCACCACGATCCGCGCGCCGGGCGCTGCCTGGCGGACCGCCTGGAGCACGGCGGTCACCTTCGGCGCGGTGGCGGTGATCCGGGCCTGCAACTGGTCGGTGCCGCCGGCGGTGTAGAGGTTCTTGCACGGCGAGCCGAGCGGGCTGCTGAAGCTCGCCTGCGCGCAGTCGCCGATGATGCTGGAGAAACCGATGTCGTTGCCGCCGATCTGCACCGTCACCAGGGCGGTGTCCGGGGTGACCGCGGTGAGCTGCGGGGGCAGCGTGCCGCTGCCGTAGCGGATGTCGTCCGTGGTGGCCCCGGAGCAGCTCACGTCCGTGAACGACGAGGAGCCGGCGGACGCAGCGACCAGGGACGGGTAGTTGCGGTTGGAGCGCAGGCAGTTCCGGTCGACCTGGGTGGGGATCAGCGGACCGGACGTGTACGAGTCGCCGAGCGCGACGTAGCGGCCGGTGGGGACGGCGGCGGTGGCGGGCGCGGCGGCGACGGACAGCACACCGGCGGTGGCCGCGGCGAGCGCGACCGTCCGGGTGGCGGCCCGCAGCAGCGGCAGACGGGGACGGGGCATGACGCCTCCAGGGCGGATCACGGGGGTGGTGCCGCGATCCTGCCGCCGCCGACGCCCGACGTCAATATAGATGGATCTCGCTAAATTTCCGGTCCGGGTAAGGGCCGGACGCCACCGGCCGATGCCCGGGGGCGACAGCCGCCTGGATTGACGGACGTGAAAGCCGGGCGGGATAATCCCTGCGGAGCCGGGCTGGCTGCGGACGAGCGACACCGCACGACACCAACAGACGCGAGCCGACCAACGGCGGATCAGGGCCGTCGGCGGCACGCCGTCGACCGGCGCATCCCCTCGACACCTCCACGGCCACCGGGCCCGTACGGGCGATCCGGTGCAGCCGCCCCACCACCGCGGCCGACAGCTGTCGCCGCCCACCCTCGCGGGAGGACCACCGATGCGACTCACCCGTTCCCGGTTCCGGTTGGCGGTGTCGCTGTTCGCCACCGCCACCGTCGCCGCCACCGCCGCGCTCGTCGGCACCGTACCCGCCCAGGCAGCTGCCGGCTGTCGGGTCACCTACGCGGTGACGAACCAGTGGCCGGGCGGGTTCGGCGCGAGCGTCGACCTCACCAACCTCGGCGATCCGCTCACCGGTTGGCGGCTGACCTGGTCGTTTTCCGCAGGGCAGGTGATCGACCAGCTGTGGAACGGCACGGTGACCCAGTCCGCCGGTCGGGTCACGGTCACCAATGCCGGCTGGAACGGCACCCTCGGCTCCGGGGCGAGCACCCAGTTCGGCTTCGGTGCCTCATGGAACAACGCGGCGAACCCGGTGCCTGTCGACTTCGCCCTCAACGGGGTGCCGTGCACCGGGCGTACCACCAGCCCGACCGCGCCGCCCACCACCGCACCGCCGACGACCACGCCGCCCACCACGACG
Source organism: Micromonospora sp. NPDC049081 (assembly GCF_040648835.1). Lineage (NCBI taxonomy): Bacteria > Bacillati > Actinomycetota > Actinomycetes > Micromonosporales > Micromonosporaceae > Micromonospora > Micromonospora sp. NPDC049081. The sequence continues at coordinate 16,478 of NZ_JBEZEK010000038.1, forward strand.
CCGCCCACCACCGCACCGCCGACCACCGCACCGCCCACGACGGTGCCGCCGACCACCGCGCCGCCGGCCTCCGGGGCGCTGGACCAGACCTCGACTGTCGGGCGGGTCAAGGCGGTCGGGACCAGCGCGCAGTACACCTGGCCCGGCGTCTACTTCGAGGGCCGGTTCCGCGGCACCGGGGTCGGGATCGTCCTCAACGACGCGCAGAACGACTACGCCGTGCAGATCGACGGGGCGACCGTCGCCACCCTGGTCACCCCGGGTCGGACCACCTACTGGGTGCGCAACCTCGCCAACACCGAGCACACCGTACGACTGGCCAAGCGCACCGAGAGCCCGTGGGCCGCCGGCGAGTTCGGTGGTCTGGTGGCCGCCTCCGGCGGTGCGATCCTGGCCAGGCCCGCCCCGCGCAGCCGGCAGATCGAGTTCATCGGTGACTCCTGGACCGCCGGGTACGGCAACATGTCGACCACCCGGGACTGCAACAGCAACGGCGGGGTCACCCGCAACTCCAACGCCGACGTCACCTTCGGCGCGCTGACCGCGCAGAGCCTGAACGCCGACTACCAGCTCATCGCCTGGTCCGGCCTCGGCATGGTGCGCAACTACAACGGTGGCGGCACGGACAACTTCCGCACCTACTACGAGACCGACCTCCAGGCCCTGTGGAACAGCACGACGTGGCAGAACCCGGGCACCTGGAAGCCGCAGCTGGTCGTGGTCGGGCTGGGCATCAACGACTTCTCCACCGCCCTCAACCCCGGTGAGCGCTGGTCCACCGTCGACCAGCTCGCCGCCGACTACCGGACCGCCTACCTGGCGTTCATCGACAAGCTGCGCAGCCGGTACGGCCCCGACACCTTCATCGTGCTCACCTACCCCGATCTGTCCCCCACCACCGCGCTCGCCAGCTCCGTCCAGCAGATCGTGCAGACCCGCACCAGCCGGGGCGACACCCGGATCCGCTCGCTCTACTACGACGACAACGCGCTGGGGCTGGACAAGCTCGGTTGCGACTGGCACCCCTCCCGCCGCGACGACCAGCTCCTCGCCGGCGCGCTCACCCGGTTCGTCAACACCCTGCCGCTGACCTGGTGAACCACTCTCCCGGCTGACGCCGGCACGGGCCCCACGACGACGGGGCCGGCGACGCGGACCGGTCCGCGTCGCCGGCCCCGTCGCTCGCGCATCCGGTGCCCGCCTGGCCGGGCTCCGGACCGGCACGCCTCGGACCCCCTCCGTGGCGCACCGCCGACCGCCCGCTCGTTGACATCATACGTCATACGGATTACGTTCGTAATCATCGATGAATGTGAACGCCTGTCCCGATCCGGTGACCCACCACCGGCGTGACCGGGTCACCCCACGACCGCCGCCGTCCGCGCCGGGCGGGCGGGCAAGTCACCCCCTCCACCACCACGCTGACATCGAAGGAGTTCCCCTGATGTCGAGACACCGACTCGCGGCCGGCATCGTCGCGGCAGCGGCGACGCTCGCCCTCACGCTGGGCGGTGCCGCGATCACCGCCGGAGCCAGCCCGCCCGCGTACGCCAACGACGTCACCCCGCTCGCGGCGACCGCGGGCTGCGGCAAGGCGCCCACGCTGACCAGCGGCAACCGCACCATCTCCAGCGGCGGCCAGAACCGCTCGTACATCCTGCGGATCCCCGACAACTACGACCGCAACCACCCCTACAAGCTGATCTTCGGCTTCCACTGGAACGGTGGCACCGCCAACGACGTCGACTCGGGCGGCACCAGCGGCTATCCCTGGTCGTACTACGGCATCCGGGCGCTGTCGAACAACAGCGCGATCTTCGTCGCACCGCAGGGCATCGGCAACGGCTGGGCCAACAGCGGCGACCGGGACCTGACCTTCGTCGACGACATGATGCGCCAGATCGAGTCCGCCCTGTGCGTCGAGACCACCCAGCGGTTCGCCATGGGCTTCAGCTACGGCGGCGGCATGAGCTACGCCATCGCCTGCGCCCGCGCCACCGTCTTCCGCGCCGTCGCCGTCTACTCCGGCGGCCAGCTCAGCGGCTGCAACGGCGGCACCCAGCCGATCGCGTACATCGGCATCCACGGGCTGCGGGACAACGTGCTCCCCATCGCGACCGGGCGGTCGCTGCGCGACCGGTTCGTCCGCAACAACGGCTGCACCCCGCAGAACCCGCCGGAGCCGGCGCAGGGCAGCCTGACGCACACCATCACCTACTACTCGGGCTGCCGGGCCGGATACCCGGTCGCCTGGGCGCCGTTCGACGGCGGGCACGCCCCCAACGCCGTGGACGGCACCGCCGACCCCTACGCGCCCGGCGAGAAGTCCTGGACCCGACCGGTGGTGTGGAGCTTCTTCACCCAGTTCGACGGCACGACGCCGCCCACCACGCCGCCGCCGACCACTCCCCCGGCCACCCCCACCACTCCCCCCGCGACCCCGACCACGCCACCGCCCGGCGGTAGCGGCTGCTCCGCCACCGTCACGGTGAACCAGTGGACCGGTGGCTTCACCGCCTCCGTACGGGTCACCGCCGGCTCCTCCGGCACCACCGGCTGGACCGTCAGCACGACCCTGCCCGGTGGCGCGAGCGTCACCAACACCTGGAACGCCACCGCCAGCGGCAGCACCGGCACGGTGCGCTTCACCAACGTCAGCTACAACGGCCAGCTCGGTGCCGGCCAGGTGGCGGAATTCGGCTTCCAGGGCAACGGCAGCGGGTCCGGGCTGACACCCACCTGCACCGCCCGCTGACCCGGGCCGGCCGCCGGCCGCACCGCCCGCTGAACGGACCGGCCGCCGGCCGGCTGCGCCACCGGGAAGCGGCAGGCAGGCGACCCGGGGGCGGGGGCACGGGAGTGACGTCCTGTGCCCCCGCCCCCGGGTGTCGTCCACTGGCACCACGGCGGGTCGGCCGACTCGCCGGCAGGAGTCACCCGATCCGCGAATTCGTGCCGGCCGATTGTCGATCCAGCGGTCGGACGGGGCACTTGCTGCCATGATGGCGGACGTGGGAGCTGCGAAAATCAATACACCTGTGGTCTCGCCGCTGGCCGGCGAGCCGATCAAACGTGCCGACGCGGAACGGCTCGCGGGAGTGCTGAAGGCATTCGCCGACCCGGCCCGCCTGCGACTGCTCAGCCTCATCCAGTCCGCCCCGGAGGGCGAGGCGTCCGTCACCGACCTCACCGCGCCGCTCGGCCTGTCCCAGCCGACGGTCAGTCACCACCTGCGGATCCTCACCGAGGCCGGGTTGATCGAACGCGAGAAGCGCGGGGTCTGGGCGTACTACCGCACGGTGCCCTCCGCGATCAGCGCGATCGCCGACCTGTTGACCCCGCCCCGCAAACGGGCGACCAGGAAGACCCGCTGACAGCGGGCACCGCAGCGAGCACGATCCCGGTCCGCAGCTCGACGGACCACCCGACCCGGGCCGACCCCGACCGATCCCCGTTCGGTGACGGACCTCCGGTCACACCCGGTCCGCCGCGGCCGGCACCACAGCCGCGCCCGGGTCCCACCCGTCCGACGACCGGGTCGCACCGGGATGCGAGCAGGTCGGACACCGGTGATCAAGCCACCGGGGACGCCACAGGTCGCCCGGCCCCCGGGAACGGTCCCCCGGACCAGGTGCTCCGGCTCGGTGAGGTGGGCGTAGAGCAGATCCAGCACAGCCCGGTTCGCCGCCGGGGAGACACCGACGACGTGTGACGTGAAGCCCGGGTTGGCGAAGATGCCGCCTTGTGCGCCACCAGGGCCGCGCGCACGGCGGCGAGTTCCGCGTCGGTGCCCCGGTCGAGGTCGAGCCCGGCCACCCGGGCGGCGCAGTGCGGCCCGGGCGGCGTGAGAGCCAACCAGGTCTCAGCCAAGCAGTGGCCCACGCCGTGGAACGAGTGATCGTCCGGCCGGGGCCGCCGGGGCGGCGTCCGGCCGGTGAGATGGGGGGGTGGCGTCGGGTCGCGTCGCAGCGCTCGACCCCCGGAAACGGAGCACCCGTCTCCCCTGCCGCCACATTCATCATATGCGTCGGTCAAGCCGCCCAGATCGTCCCGGATAACGATTTTTGCCCCCGGGACCACGCCTACGCTCGACCGGTCCACGCCGGACCGGCCGGCGGGAGAACGGGGAGCACGTGTCCGAGACAGCCCGGCAGATCGCCATCGAACAACAGGTGGTCGACGCGGTGTACGCCCGCCTGGAGGTCATGCGAGCGCAGGCCAGACAGCTGAACGAGGAGGGGCACCGGCGGGCCGGCGGCGGACCGGTCGCCGGCCTGGTCGAGCGGGACGCCATGGTGCTGGGTGCCGCCACCCGGCTGTCCGATCTCGACGACCAGGAAGAGGGCATCGTCTTCGGCCGGCTCGACTTCGACGACGACGAGACGTACCGGATCGGCCGGTTGGGTGTCCGCGACGCCGACCGGGAGCCGCTGGTGGTGGACTGGCGGGCCCCCGCCGCCGCACCGTTCTACCGGGCCACCCCCGGCGAACCGCTCGGGGTCACCCGTCGCCGTGTGATCACCTGCGCCGGGCGTACCGTCGTCGGCCTCGACGACGAGGTGCTGTCGACCACGCCCGTCGACGGGGTGGTCGGCGAGGGTGCCCTGCTCGCGTCGCTGACCCGGGAACGCGGCGCACACATGCGCGACATCGTCTCGACCATCCAACGCGAGCAGGACGAGGCGATCCGCGCACCGACCCACGGGGTCACCCTGATCACCGGCGGTCCGGGCACCGGCAAGACGCAGGTGGCCCTGCACCGGGCCGCCTACCTGCTCTACCGCGACCGGGGCCGGTTCGCCGACGGCCGGGTGCTGGTGGTCGGCCCGTCCACCGTGTTCACCGAGTACATCGGCCGGGTGCTGCCCGGTCTCGGCGAGGACAGCGTCCACCTGCGCGCGATCGGCGAGCTGTTCGACGGTGTCGTGGCGACCCGACGGGACAGCGCCGAGGTGGCCCGCACCAAGGGTGACCTGCGGATGGTGCGGGTGCTGACCGACCTGGCCTGGGACACCCCACCGAACGTGCCGGACCGGCTGTGGGGTCTCGACGCCGACGACCTGGCGCGGGCCCGCCGGGAAATCCGCCGCCGGTGCGAGGCCGCCGGGATCACCCCCAACGCCGCCCGGCCGCAGGCCGCGACGGTGCTGGCGGAACTGCTGGACGGCCGGGAGGTCCCCGACGCCTTCCTGACCGCCTGGTGGCCGGCACTGACCCCGCAGGACGTCCTCCCCGCCCAGCGGGGCGGATGGTCGGTGGACGACGTCCCGCTGCTCGACGAGCTGGCCGAGATCCTGGGCCGGCCGCCACGGGTCACCGAGGTCCGGCCCGAGTGGCAACGCCGGGAACTGGGCAGCGGCACCCGGCTGGCCGAGACCTTCGTGCTCAGCCCGAGCCTCGCCGACGGGTGGCAGCTCTTCGCCCCCGGCCTGGCCACCCCCATGGCGCAGTCCGGGCAGTCGCTGGACAGCGGCCACTGGGGTGCCCAGCGCTGGGCGGCGGCGATCATCCTGCGGGAGGGTCACCAGGTGGTGGGCTGGGTCGACGGCTTCGACCCGTACGGCGAGGAGGGTTACGTTCCGGTGCTGGCCGAGCCGCTGCCGGTGGCCGAGGCCGAGGAGCCCGTCGAGGACGCCTACCAGCACGTCATCCTCGACGAGGCGCAGGACCTGTCGCCGATGGAGTGCCGGATGATCGCCCGCCGGGCCGAGTACGCCTCGATGACCATCGTGGGCGACCTCGGTCAGGCGACCCATCCGCTGGCCTGCGGCTCGTGGCCGGAGCTGGTGCAACGGCTCGGCAAGCGGACCGCCCGGACGCTGGACCTGCCCACCGGCTACCGGGTGCCCGAGGTCATCGCCGACTTCGCGGCCCGGGCCCTGCCGCCCGGCATCGCGCCGACCCGGTCGTTCCGGCCCGGCGGCAGCCTGGAGATCCGCCGGGTCGACGACCTGGCCGCGGCCGTGGCCGGGGAGACCGGGACCGTCATCGCCCCCGACCACCTGGCCGACGCCCTGCACGCGGTCCCGGTCAGCCAGGTCAAGGGCCTGGAGTACGACCGGGTGGTGCTGGTCGAACCCGCCGACATCGTCGCCGCCGAACCCCGGGGCATGAACCGGCTCTACGTCGCCCTGACCCGGGCCGTCGGAGAACTGGTGATCCTGCACAGCAAGCCGCTGCCGGAGCAGCTGAGCCGTCCGGCGGCGCCCACCCCGCCACACCCGGGCACGACCTGACCGGCTCGGCCCCGCCCGTGGGGGCCGGCCCGCACCGGGTCGGCCCCGCGACGCCCCACCGCCGGGTGCTCAGCCGGCCCGGCGCGGTGGCACGCCGAGCGCGGCGCACGCCTGCTCGTACATCCGGACCACCTCCCGGCGGATCTCGGCCCGCTCGGTGAGCCGGTGGGCGAACGGGACCCGCACCGGCACCTCGATGTCGTCGAGGGTGACGGCGAAGTCCATCCCGTCGGCGTCCAGCCCGGTCACCCGCGCCCGGCTGGCGTCCGGGCAGCCGCCGAGGGTGCGGCAGATCAGCAGCGCGTCCCCGGCGTGGTCGTCGTTCATGTGCCGGCTGACCGCGCGGACGACGTCGGCGTCGAACGGCTGCCCGGTCACGCCACCGCCTCCGTGGCGTCCGGGCCGTCCGGCACGTGCCGGGCCAGGGCCGAGAAGACCGCCATGTTGTGCCGGTACGCCACCAGCACCTCGTCCAGCAGCGCCGCCTCGTCGGCCGCGCTCATCGGCAGGGCGTCCAACCGCGCCCGGTACGCGTCCTTGTACGCCTTCGGCCGGGTGATCCGGTCGAAGGCGTAGAACGCCACCCCGGACCCGTCGGTCAACCCGTACCGCCGGGACACCGCCCGTCCGATGTACAGGCCGCCGGAGAGGTCACCGAGGTAGCGGGTGTAGTGGTGGGCGATGAACCGTACCGGGGAGGTGCCGCAGACGGCCCGGATCCGGTCGGCGTAGGCCACCGTCGCCGGGTTCGGCGCGGTACGCGACGCCCAGTCCGGGCCGACCAGCCGGCTAAGGTCCGCCTCCAACGCGGGCAGCCGGGTCAGCGCGTCGTCGACGAACCCACCGGCGAGCGGGTCGTCGCGCATCACCCCGGCGGCCGACTCCAACGCCTGGTAGAGGGCGTGGTGCTGGACCACCAGGTCGACGTAGCCGGCGAGGTCCAGCTCACCGGCGACCAGCGCGGAGACGTAGCGCTGACTCTCGGCGGCGGCGTGGGCGCCCTGGGTGGCGGCCCGCAGCCGGGCCGAGAACGGCATGGGCGGGGTGTCCATCTATTCCTCCGTGCGGGGGGTGTTCCGGGCGGGGCCCCGACGGCGGGGCACGACCAGCGGCAGGCGGGTGTCGGGGTGCGGCACGACCTCGATGTCGTGCCGGTAGACCTCACTGAGCAGGGGCGCGGTCAGCACCGTGTCGGGGGGGCCGGCGGCGCGTACCCGCCCGTCGGCGAGCAGGGTGATCCGGTCCGCGTACGCCCCGGTCAGGGCGAGGTCGTGCAGCACGACCACCACCGCGTCGCCGGCGTCGGCGCGGTCCCGGGCGATCCGCATGACGAGCTCCTGGTGGTGCAGGTCGAGGGCGGCGGTCGGTTCGTCGAGCAGGAGCACCCCGGCCTGCTGGGCCAGCACCCGGGCCAGGGCGGCACGGGCCTGCTCGCCCCCGGACAACGACGGGAAGGGGCGGGCGGCGAACCGGATCACGTCACAGCGTCGCATGGTCTCGGCGACGACCGCATCGTCGTGGGCCTCTTCCGGACGGCCGGCCCAGGGTGCCCGGCCCATCCGGACCACCTCGACCACCGCGAACGGAAAGCTCAGGGTGCTGCGCTGGGTCAGCACCGCCCGGCGCATCGCCAACTCCACGGCCGACCATTCGGCCAGCGGACGACCGTCCACCTCGACGGTCCCGGCGGCGAGCGGCAGGTCACCGCTGACGGCGGCCAGCAGGGTGGACTTGCCGGCGCCGTTCGGGCCGACCAGGGCGTGCAGTTCACCGGCGCGGATGGACAGGTCGACCTGGTCGAGCACCGGTCGGCCGGCGCGCTCGACCCGGACCCCGGTGACCTGGACCCGGATGCCGCCCGGTGTCGCCGGCGCAGGCGGCCGGGGGGTCGACCGGCGGCCGGTCAGCCGCAGCCGGACCCGTCGGCGGCGGTCCCGTACCCGGGGGCCGTCCCCGCTCATGCCCAGCCTCCCGCGCGGTCGCGGGTGCGGCGCAGCAGCCAGAAGAAGGCGGGGCCGCCGACGATCGCGGACAGCACCCCCAACGGCAGTTCCTGGTAGTCGACGAGGGTCCGGGCGGCGAGGTCGGCGACGATGACGACGATCGCGCCACCGAGGGCGCTGGCCGGCAGCAGCAGCCGGTGCCCGGGGCCGGCGACCATCCGGACCAGGTGCGGCACGACCAGGCCGACGAAGCTGATGATGCCGGTGAAGGCGACCGCCGCCGCGCCGAGCAGTGCGGTGACCACGATCATCCGGACCCGTAGCCGTTCCACGTCGACCCCGAGGTGGCGGGCGGACCGTTCACCCAGGGCGAGCAGGTCGAGCCGGCGGGCGTCGGCGAGGGTGGCGAGCAGCCCGACCGCGAGGCAGGGCGTGGCCAGGGCGACCGCCGACCAGTTCGCCTGGGCCAGGCTGCCGAGGTTCCAGAAGGCGATGGCCTGCACGCCCGACTCGTCGGCGACGAACATCAGCAGCCCGATGGCGGCACCGGCGACGGCGTTGACCGCGACCCCGGTGAGCACCAGGGTGACCACCTCGGTCCGGCCGCCGGAGCGGGCCAGCAGGTAGACCAGCCAGGTGGTGGCGAGGCCACCGGCGAACGCGGCGGCGGGCACCGTCCAGCCACCGAGGACGGTGACACCGGTGACGATGGCCAGCGCCGCGCCGACCGCCGCGCCCGCCGAGACGCCGATGACGCCCGGTTCAGCCAGCGGATTGCCGAACACCCCCTGCATCACCGCACCGGCACAGCCGAGCGCGGCGCCGACCACTGCGGCGAGGGCGACCCGGGGGAAGCGGACGAGCCACAGCGCGCTCTCGCCGTGCGGGGCGGCGGGCCGGGCGCCGAGGTCCAGGCCGAGGCGGTGCAGCACCGAGCCGAGTACCTCGGCCGGGGAGACGGCCACCTGCCCCCGGCCGGCGGCGATCAGGGCGACCAGCAGCAGGCCGGCGGTGAGCCCGGCGAGCAGGACCGGTCCGCGCCGGCCCCGACGGCGGCGGTCGCGGCCGGCTGCGGTCTCCCCGGTGGCCGGCCGGATGTCGGTGGCGGTCACCGGGGGGTCCGGCAGTGCAGCGCGTCGGCCAGGGCCCGCACCACCCGCCCGGATCGGGTGCCGAAGGTGAGCAGGACGCCGTCGTCCATGTCGACGACCCGGCGGGCGGCCCCGGCCGGGGTCTGCCCCACCCCGGGGAGCTTGAGCAGGCCGTCGACGCCGCCGACGGACTTCAGCCCACCGCTCATCACCAGCAGCACGTCCGGGGCCGCGTTGATCAGGCCCTCGCTGGTCAGTGGGCGGAACTTCGCCAGGCCGATCGCGGTGCCGGCGTCCGCTCCCCCGGCCGCCTCGATCATCGCGTCGGAGCCGGCGCCCCGCCCACCGATCAGGTAGACCCCGGCGGTGCCGCGCAGATAGAGGAAGGCGACGCGGGGGGCCGGGCCGTCGGGCACCCCGGCGCGGGCGGCGGCGATCTCGGCCTCGATCCGGGTGACCAGCCGGTCGCCGGCCGCGCCGACGCCGAGCGCCGCCGCGATGGCCCGCACGTGCGCGGGGACGGCGTCGAGGCTCTGCTCGGCGGCGACCAGGACCACCGGGATGCCGGCGGCGCGCAACTGCCGCAGCGTCTCGGGTGGACCGATGCTGTCGTCGGCGAGGATCACCGTCGGGGCGAGGGCGAGCACCGCCTCGGCGGACAGGTCGTGTCCGGCCGGGGTGACCACCGGCAGGTGCGCGGCGGCGGGGAAGGTGGTGGAGGTGTCCCGGCCGACGACGTTGCCGCCGAGCCCGAGGCTGAACACGATCTCAGCGATCGAGCCGTAGAGGTTGACCGGCAGGATGCGGGTGGCATCGGTGACCGTGCTGGCGACGCCGTCGGTGGAGCTGACTGTCACCGGCAGGGCCGGGGTCGGCGGCGGGACCAGCGGGGTGACGTCGGTGTCGGGCAGCGTGGCGGTGACCGGGCCGCAGGACGTCGGTGCGGTCGGCTGCGCCTGCGCCGTCGGGTCGGTGCAGGCGGTCAGGCCACCGACGATCAGCAGCAGGACGAGCGGCAGCGCGCGTCGGGTCATGACGTGGCCCGGCGACGACGGCGCAGGCCGGCGAGCAGCGCCACCCCGAGCACGGGTACGACCAGCACGGCGAGCCACCAGCGTCCGGTGTCGGAGGCGGCGCTGACCCGGGTCACCTGCGCCTGGTCGGTCTGCCCGACCCGGCCCCCCTGGTCGGTCCCGCCGCCGGCCCCGACGGGGACGCTCCCGTCGGCGGTCGCCACCGGGCCCGCGCCGGTGGGCGCGGCGGCCCCGCCGGTCGGTGCCGCCGCCGGTGGGGTGGTCCGACCGGTGCCGCCGCCGACGCCGGTGGTCGCCGGGGCGGCGGCGGTGGTACGCGCCGGAGTGGGCGCGGCGGCGAAGGTGATCGGCACCCGGACGTCCTGGGAACGGTCGGCGGTGCGGGTGTGGTCGGTCCGGGAGGCGACCACGCACCGGCGGACGGTGCAGTCCACGTCGCCGATGCGGGTGGCCACGGTGAGGCTGACCCGGAACGAGCCGCCGGTGCCGTACGGCACGGCCAGGCCCTCCCCGTAGGAGGGTGGGTTGGAGGAGATCCAGTGCGAGGCGCCGGTGCTGCCGGTGGTGTCGGCTCCGCCGCCGCACGGGCTGGGGGCGACGCCGGCTCCGTTGTCCACGCAGAAGGCGACGTAGATGCCCTTGGTGACGTCGTATCCGCTGCCGGTGACGGTCACCGTGGCCCCGTTGCGGCCCACCCCGGCGCTCGGGGTGACGGTGAGGGCCTGCCCGGTGGCGCCCCGACCGGTGCCGGCGTGGGCCGACGTCGGCAGCAGGCCGACACCGACAGTGATCAGGGTGGCGGTCAGGACGGCGCGACGCAGTGCTCGCATCAGGCTCCCCACATGACTGATCGGGCCGGCTGACACACCGACCGTAGCTAAGGTTTGCCTAACCTAAGCGAGAGATCCGCAGTTCACAAGGGGTTCTTCGGGTCAAGATCTTCAACCCACCGCCCACTGTGCCGCGGTAGTTAGGTTTGCCTAACCTCAACCACTGTCCGTATTGGGGACAACAGAGGGAGCAGCATGGTCAGATCCAGCACCGGCACCGGTCGGTGGCGGTCGGCGCGGTGGGCGGCGGTCGCCCTGCTCGGCGCGTCGGCCGCACTCGTCGGGGTCAGCCCCGCCCAGGCCGCCGGGGCGGACATCCGCTCCGGCAGCCTGACCTGGGGTTTCAAGGCATCGTTCCGCGCCTACCTGAACACCGGCAACGGCAACCCGCCGATCGCCGCCAGCGAGGGCGCCAGCATCAACAGCGACGGCACCTTCACCTTCCCGGCGAAGGGCGGGACGCACGACGCCGGCACCGGGGCCATCGACGCCCGGTACGGCGGGAAGATCGTCTTCTCGTACCCGGCGCACTTCTTCACCATCTCGTTGGCCAACCCGACGGTCGTCGTGACCGGTGGCACCGCCGCCGTCACCGCGGACGTCGACCTCACCACCACCGCGGCCGAGCCGGTCTCGGTCCGCCAGGCCACCATCGCCACCATCGCCGTCACCGACGGCAACCCCGGTGGCAGCGGCGGCACGGTGACCGCGACCGACCTGGCGGCGACGCTGACCGCCGAGGGCGCCTCGGCGTTCAACGGCTTCTACTCCGCCGGCTCCGCACTCGACCCGCTGTCGTTCACCTTCTCCACCGGTGGCGGCGGCGAACCGGCCGGCCCGGCGGTCGGCGTCACCCCGGCCACCGGGCTCGATCCGGCCGGGGCGACGATCACGGTCACCGGCAGCGGTTTCGACCCGGAGGCCAACGGGGCGGCGGGGATCTACGTCTCCTTCGGCCGCAAGGTCGACGAGCACTGGACGAACGCCGGTGTCCTCCAGGTCACCAAGTGGGTCAACAAGTCCAACGAGCCGACCGAGGCCCGCGACCGGCTCAACGCCGACGGGACGTTCCGCACCACCCTGCCGATCAGCGCGGTCTACACCGACCGCACCGGCACGTCCGTCGACTGCACGAAGGTCCAGTGCTATGTGATCACCTTCGCCGCCCGGGGCGCGGCCGACCGGAGCCAGGACACCTTCACCCCGGTGACGTTCAGCCGTACCCCGGCCGGTGGCGGCGACGCCAGCCAGCAGATCACCACCACCGTCACCGGTGGTGCGCTGACCCTCGGCGTGACCGGTTCCTCGGTCACCCTGCCGGCGGTCAGCAACGGGCAGGTCACCACCGGGGCGCTGAACGCCGCCACCGTGGCCGACCTGCGCGGCACCAACGCCGGCTGGAGCCTGGTCGGGCAGGTCGCCGACTTCGCCTCGGCCAGCGGCGGCACCATCGCCGCGGACAACCTCGGCTGGACGCCGAGCGCCACCGTCGGCATCGACGGCCTCGCCGGGACCCCCGGCGTGGTCACCCCGGGCGCACCCGCCGCGCCCGGTGCCGGCCTGGGCACGGCACGTGCGTTGTGCACCTCGGCCACCGGCGCGAGCAACGGCACCTTCACCTGTGGCGCCGAACTCCAGCTCGGGGTTCCGGCGTCCGCTGCGGCGGGCGACTACAGCGCGGTGCTGACCCTCACCCTCTCCTGATTCGGCAACACCCCGGTGGGACGGGCTCGCCACCCGCCCACCGGGCCCGATCACCCTTGCGGAGCCCGGCATGTCCCTGCGTACCACCCTGATCCGGGCGAGCGCCGTGCTCGCCGCCGCGCTGCTCGTGGCGACGGCACCGCCCGCACCGGCCCCCGCCGCGCCCGCCCCGTCGCCCGGCCCGGCAGCCGGGGCCGGGGAGACCGGCGCGGCGCGCTGGGCCGTCCAGCCGTCCAGTGCCAAGGGCCCGACCGGGCGCAACTACTTCATCTACGACCTGGCCCCGGGCAGCACCCTGACCGACCACGTCGGCATCACCAACCTCGGCGACCACCCGGTCACCTTCGACGTGTACGGCACCGATGCTTACACTTCCACCGACGGCGCGTTCGCCCTGCTGCCGGCGGACCGGCCGGCTACCGACGTGGGCTCCTGGATCAGGGTCGACCGGCGCGAATGGACGATTCCGGCGGGCAAGCGGGTCGACATCCCGTTCCGGCTCACCGTGCCGGCCAACGCCACCCCGGGCGACCACACCGGCGGGGTGATCGGTGCCGTCGCCCGGGTCCGGACCACCGCCGACGGGCAGCGGGTGCTGGTCGACCAGCGCCTGGCCGCCCGGGTCTACCTGCGGGTCGACGGCCCGGTCCGGCCGGCCGTCACCGTCGAGGCGGTCGACGTCTCCTACGCCAACCCGGTCAACCCGTTCGCCGGTGGCGACCTGGTGGTCCGCTACCGGCTGCGCAACGACGGCAACGTCCGGATCGGCGGCAGCGCCACGGTGACCGTACGCGCGCCGTTCGGCCGGGAACAGGCCCGCACCTCCCCCACCGACCTGCCGGAGCTGCTGCCCGGGGGCACCTTCACCGTCACCGAGCGGATCACCGGCGTGCCCCCGCTGCTGCGGCTGACCGCCGAGGTCGACATCGCGGCCACCAGCACGGACACCGCCCTGCCGCCGGTGGTCCGTACCGCCGGGGTGTGGGCTGCGCCGTGGCTGCTGCTGGCCCTGCTCGCCGGGGCGGCCGGCTGGGCCGGGCTACGGTGGTGGCGACGGAAGGCCGCTGCCGCCGGTCGACCGTCCACCCCGGACCCCGCCCCCGGTCAGCAGGACCCTGCCGCCACCCCGCCACCGGCCGCGACCGCCTCCGCCGCGACCGGCGCTGCCGCCACCGTGCCGACTCCGGCTGCCGCCGCCGGGTCGACCCCGGGTGTCGACCCGCGTCCCGACGCCCCGCCCGCCCGATGACCGGGCCGCTGCGTGCCGTCGCCCTGCTGGCCGTGGCCGCCGCGCTGGCTCCGGCCCCCGGGACACCCGCCCCGGCCGGCACCCCGGCGGGCGGCGGTCCCGGCGTCACCGTGCCGGCAGGGATGCTGCGGGTCGGGCAGCGGATGCTGGTCGGCCTCGACAGCTGGCCGGCCGGCACAGTGCAGGCCGAGGTGTGCGGCAACGCGGCCCGGCGCGGCGCGCTCGACTGCGCGACCGGGGCCGCCACCCACGGGCAGGTGCCGCCGTCCGGCCGGGCCACCCTGCCGGTGCTGTTGGTCGCCCCGCCGGTGGCCTGCCCGTGCGTGCTGCGGGTCCGGACGCCGACGGGCACGGCCACCGCCGTCGCCGACCTGACGTTGGCCGGGGTGACCGCCCCGGCCGCCGCGCCCATCACCCCGCCCGAGCTGACCCTGGTGGCGTTGCGTGCCGTCGACCGGTCCGGGCCGCGCGGCTGGTTCGGCCTACCGGGCGAACTCGCGGTCCGGATCACCCTGCACAACACCGGCCCGCAGGAGATCACCGACCCGGCGTTCGCACTGACCGTCGGGCCACCCGGCCGGGCCCGGACCATCGTGGCCGCCCCGGCGCTGGGCACCATCGCCGCCGGGCAGACCCGGGAGTACCACGTCCCGGTGCCCACCGACGCGGCCCCGTTCGGCCGGTACGAGGTGGACGGCCGGATCGCGGTGCCCGGTCGGCCGCTCGCGTTCACCGTGGCGGCTACCCGGCGGCCCTGGGGTCTCCCGGTCGCCGCCGCCGTCCTCACGGTCGTGCTGCTGCTCGCCCGGCCGGCACGACGCCGGACGCCCTCCGGCGAGCGGCGGCTAGCGCGGACCTGACCCGCTCGTACGCTGCACCCGGGGCAGGATCTCGCCGGCGAGCCACTCCAACGCCGCATCCAGCAGGCGACCGTCGATCGGCATCCACAGCGAGCACATCGACACGCCCGCGTCGGCGAGCCGGCCCAGGTCCTCGACGATCGCCTCGGTGCTGGCGTCGGTGCCGCCGATCAGCCGGCCCGGCGCGGGCCGGACCGCCGGCATGCCCGGCGGTACCAGGAACCCGACCGTGCTGATCTCGATCGTCGCCGGGTCACGTCCCGTGCCGTCGGCCAGTTCCTCGATCCGACGCCGGACGTAGCGGGCCTCCTCGTGGTCGAGGCCGGAACCGTGCCAGCCCTCCCCGAACCGCAGTGCCCGCCGGATCGCCGCGTCGCTGTGCCCACCCACCCAGACCGGTGGCCCGCCGGACCGGTACGGGGGAACACCGGTGCGGGTGTCGCGCAGGCCGGCGAACCTGTCGTCCAGGTCTGCGGTGGTGCCGGCCCACAGGGCCTTCATGACCTCCAGGCTCTCGTCGGTCCGCCGGCCACGTAGCCGCAGCGGCACCCCCAGCGCGGCGAACTCCTGCGGGTTCCATCCGGTGCCGACGGCGACCGCCAGCCGCCCCGCCGACACGACGTCCAGCGTCGCGAGCTGGTTGGCCAGCACCACAGGTTGGTAATAGGGCAGGACCAGCACGCTCGTCGCGATCCCCAGACGGGTCGTCGCCCCGGCGACCGCCGCCAGCAGGACCACCGGGTCGAAGCCGGCACCGTGCGGGTTCTCCAGCACGTGGTTGGCCATCAGGACGTGGTCCAGGCCGATCCGCTCGGCGTCCCGTGCCGCCCGGAGCACGGCGGCACCCGTGTCGCCCGGCCACGCCTGCGGTTCGAGGGAGAGTCCGAATCTCATCGGGTCCACTCGTCGGTCACGGTTTCCCCGGCGCAGGCCATCGCCGACCTGGTCGCCAGGAGCTGCCGGGCGAGCCGCCCGCGCAGGTCCTGGAGAGCGGCGATCCGCCGGTCCAGGGCACCGAGCCGGTCGGTGGCGATCCGCAGCGCGTCGGGGCACCGGGGCAGGGTGCTCAACGGCTCGTCGAGGCACCCCTTGTCGATCGAGAGCCGGATGTCCTCGATGGTGAGGCCGGAGTCGAGCAGCTCGTGGATGTTCCGGACCCGGACCACCGCCGACTCGTCGTACTCCCGATAACCGTTGGCGGCACGGCCCGGGGCGATCAGGTGCTGCTGCTCGTAGTACCGCACCGAACGGGCGCTGACCCCGCAGCGGCGCGCGAATTCGCCGATCCGCATGTCACTGGTCCCCTTACCCACCCGGCGATGCTAAAACCCTGACACTGACGTCACGGTCAAGTCATCGCGTGCGGGCGTCACGGGGCCGACGCCACGCGCGCCGGCCCCGCCGTGGTCGACCTGCTCAGTTACTGAAGAAGGTGCACTGGAACGCCATGTCGTCCACCCGTACGGGGCCACTGCCGCCCAGCAGGGAGACCCGGACGAACACCTGGCTCGGGCCGTTCGCGTAGCTGGCCACGTCGTGCCGCCGCCAGACGGTGTCGGTGATCCGGACGGTGCGCAGCGCGAGGTAGTTCCAGGTCGCCGGATCGATCACCTCGACGTTGAGCACCGCCGGGCCGCTGACCGCCTGGACGAAGAACCCGCCGCCGCAGGTGGTGTTGTGCCCGGCGGTACGCGGCCGTACGGTGAGCAGCTTGCCCACCCCGGACCAGCCACCGGCCGACGTGGTGAGAATGGCGTTGTTGGCACCGGAGCGGGCCTTCCCCGCGCCCAGCTCGAAGGCTCCGCTCCCGGCGCCGGAGCGGTGGAACTCCCACACCGCTGCCGGGCTGCTCTCGAACCCGTCGGTGTGCTGCCAGAGGTCCGCCTGGGCGGGGCCGACGGCCACGGTGAGGGCCACCGTCGTCGCCATGACGGCCGCGGCGGTGAGGCGTGCGGCGCGGGTGAATGCGCTTCTCATCGCGGTCTCCTTGTGCTTGTCGCCGCTCGTCACGGCGCGCCGTAGATGACGACCTGGTACGTGGTGATCGCCTCTCCCACCGGCTGGTGCCAGGTGCGGGGCGAGGAGTTGCACTGGCTGCCGTTGCGGTTGGCGTGCGAGTTCAGCCCGTACCCGGTGTTGGTGGCGAAGAGCGGCCCTCCGCTGTCGCCGCCGAGGGTGCAGATGTTGGTCTCGATCATCTGGCGTACGGTGCCGCCCGTGCCGTTGACCGTCACGTTGGTCTTGAGCACGGAGCCGCACCTGAATCCGGTGGTCTGGCCGGAGTTGCAGACCGACAGCCCGCTCACGGCCGTCGCCCAGCCGTGGATGCTGCGGCTGGTGTTGTTCCACAGGTTGATGGTGCCGGTGGCCCAGACCGACGGACCGTTCATCCAGATGAGGCCGAAGTCGTTCTCCGGATAGTTGCTCTCCAGTGACGGCCCGACGTCCTGCCCGTTGGGCAGCGTCCAGTGTGGGAAGCCCTGGGTGCAGTGGCCGGCCGTGATGATGTAGTTGAAGGTGAAGTCGGTGGCGGTGAAGCCGGCCGAGCAGCCACCCAACGAGTCCCCGCTGGAGATCCCGACGTTCGGCTGGATCGGGCCGGTGCCGGTCTCGAACCGGACCGCCGAGCCGAACCTGCGCGCCGCCGAGCGTTGCACGGCGTTCTTCGCCCCCGACGCCGGCAGGCTCACCACCACCTGGTTGGTCTGCGGGTCCACCCCCCACGTCGTGTCGGGTTCACTCGCCGCGGCCTCCAGCGCGCGCTGGATGCCCTGGAGTTGCCGTTCGCTGCGGGCGACGAGGCGTGCCTTCGCGCCGGTGGCGGTCACCTTCGCGGCAGCCGCCGCGTCGGTGACCGTGACGACGAGGTTGCCGTCGGACAGGTACGCGCCGCCGGAGCTGGCACCCAGCTCGGTGGTCAACCGGTTGGCGAGTCGCACGTTGGCGTTCTCGACGCTGATCAGCTTCTCGGCGGCTGCACGGCTGATGCCGCGCTGCTCGGCGATCGCCTCGGCCATGTCCGGGGCTCCGCCCGCCCGGCCCCGGTCGGCGACGCCACCGATGGAAGCCGGGGTTGCCCGGCCGTCGGTGCGGGTCAGATCCACCCCGCCCCCGGGCCGGGCCGGACGGTCACCGGCCGGTCCGGCCGCTGCGGCCGTCGGGACGAAGGCCACCGACGTCACGGCGGCGAGTGCCACGGCGAGCAGGGCCCTGCGGCCTGGTCTTCTCAATTCCGGGTAACTGACGGCACGTTCTGACATTCACCGCTCCCATCGCGAGGGGACTGGTCGGCCGGGTCAGGAGCCGAACGCCCCCGGACCGGGACGGCAAGCCTCGCAACAGGCAGCAGGCTGCGAGCGGGATGCTGGACGCGACTGGACACACCCGGACACCGGGCATGAACCCGAAAAGGCCCCGACCCGGGTTTGTCCCCGGGTCGGGGCCTTTCGTGTTCATGTCCACCGCGGCCCGAACCCCGAACCCGCGGATCAGGAGGTTGATCTTGGTCGAGTCGCCTGGTCCAACGGAGTCGCGTGAGTCCATCTGTTCGCGGTCAGGCCCCAGCTTCACGGGACGGCGTCCAGCCCAGTCCGTCGCGCGCTGGCCCCGTCCCATCGCGCCCGAGCACCCACGGAGACACCGCATGGATCATGACAACCAGCTGACCATGGATCACGGTAGGCCCTGGCCGTGCTGGCGCGGAATCACTCACAGGGACTGGACCCACTCTCGCTCACCGATCGGGGGTCACGCGTACCTGAACGTCCTACAACGACAGTCTGTTGATCCATGTCTCGGCGCATGGGCGGCACCTAGAGTGTTGCGGTGCTGACCCTCGGCGTCGACCTCGCAGCGGCGGACAAACGTACGGCGATGGCGACCATCGAATGGCTGTCGGACCGCGCAGTGGTGCGAGACGTGGCCCTTGACGTCGGTGACGCCCAGATCGTCAAGGCCAGCCAGGAGGCGGACAAGGTCGGGCTGGACTGCCCACTCGGCTGGCCGGAACCCTTCGTCGCGCTCGTCACGGCCCACCGGTCCGGCCATGTCTCCGTCGATGACGGCGATGCCGCACGGTGGCGGCGTCGCCTGGCCTACCGGTTGACCGACGAGGTGGTACGCGAGACGACCGGCATCATTCCGCTCAGCGTCGCCGCGGACCGCATCGCCCATGCCGCCTTCCGATGTGTCGGGCTGTTGGCGATGCTGGCCGCCGCCGGCCAGGACGTCGACCGGTGCGGCGTTGGCAAAGTCGTCGAGGTGTACCCGGCCGCAGCTCTGTGCCGCTGGGGGTTGACGTACCGCGGTTACAAGGGGCGTGGCCAGAAGACGCAGCATGCCGACCTCGTGACCGCGCTCTGCGCGGCCGCACCCTGGCTGGAAATGGGTGCCTCCGAGGCGCTGTGTCGCCGCAGCCACGACGCCTTCGATGCGGTCGTCGCGGCCCTCAACGCACGTGCCGCCGCGACAGGCAGGGCGACCCGACCCGACGACGAGCAACGGCAGATCGCAGGAGTCGAGGGCTGGATCGCCCTGCCCACGGGGCCGCTCAGCGACCTTGTCGATTGCACCGAAGCCGGCGGGAGGCGCTCATGACCTCGGGGCTGAGTTGGCTGGACACGTCTCGCGAGGATCAGCAACGCATGCGCGAGTTGCTCAAGCTCTTCAGCGACACGGAGAGCCGGGACGAGCTGGGCATCGGTCAGGTCCGCGACGCGTTCAGCGACCTGCTGTTCCCCGGCACGTCGGTCCTGCAGAACCGGGCACGGTACCTGTTGATCGTGCCCTGGTGCTACCAGGATGCGCAGAAGCGTGGGCTACGTGGTGATCGTCTCGCCGCGCGGGTCGACCGCAACGAGCGGAAGGTGATCGCCGCGCTGCTGCGTGGCAGCGACACGGAGGGCATGATCGGCAGGCGTGCCGGAGTCGGGGTTCGCACCCTGCCCTCGAACATCTACGCCGTTGCTCTCCAGGAGTACGGCATCCGCAGCGGTGAGGATGACACGGCACCGGACCGACGGCTGGTATCCCGGCTGGCCGAGGCTGATGAGCTGACCGAGCGGTCACGCGGCAGCTGGCATCCGACCCTGCCCGGGGCACCGCCGAACTTTCCACAGAAGGTCGAGGGCGGGCTGAGGTTACTCCCAGACGAGGCCCGTTGGCTGCGCGAGCGGATCATCGCCGCGGTGCCCGGCACCCTGCTGGCGTACCTCCTCGAGCCCGCGCATCGCCCTGGGTCGGAGGGCGATGCGCCGTGGGACGAGCCGATGGCACTGGCCGCGCCGGAGCCGATCGGTTCCCTGGTTCGGGACACGCAGCGCTTCTCGCTGGCGATGCATGGTGCGGCGTTGTTGTACAACCTGCTCGTCGCCGAGCGGTACGAGCAGGCGGGCCTGTCCGAGCATGAGGAGCCGGCGGCTCGCTACCGCGACAGGCTGTCGGCATGGAGCGATGGGGTGTCGGCGGAGCCGGACCTGAAGGGCTGGGATCGGTCAGGGATGTGGACGCGGCTGATCGAGAAGAATCCGCGGATCAGCACGAACGTCAAGGCGAAGCAGTTCATCGAGCGGTGGCTCGACGCCGTGACCAGCGGGGCTGCCGGCGAGGCGGCCAGCGACCCGGCCCTGCGGGATCTCGTCGGCGAGCGGGAGCGGTCGGTGAAGAAGGGCCAGTCGCGGTTGGTCAACGACAAGTTGTTGCGTACGTGGAGTGGCGCGTCGGGCAGCCGACAGTTGGTGTTCCGTTGGCCGCAGGTTCGCCGGATCCTTGCCGACATCCACGACGGTTGCGCTGCTGGTCCTTCGGAGGCTGCCGGTGCTCGCGCCTGACTCCCGCGCGCTGTTGCTCGACGCGTTGCGCCCACCGCCGGGGGCGCGGTTGTGCCGGGCGGTGGCGTTGACGTTCACCCTGGATCTGGAGAGTCTGCTGGTCGCACCGTTGGCGTTCGCCGCGCATGGCCTGCGGGAGTCGGCGGACCCGATCGCGGTCATGGAGGGTGTACGGCGCTGCGCGGACCGGATCGACGTGTTCTGTCAGACGGGGCAGATCGTGGTGCCGTCAGGGGCGTCGGCGCTGTTGGCGTTCGTCGAGCCGATGGTGCACCAGGTGCACCGGCCCAAGCCGGGTCACCTGTTCCACCCCAAGCTGTGGATGCTGCGGTTCCGCGACGACACGACGGGAGAGGTGTCGCTGCGGCTGCTGGTGCTCAGCCGCAATCTGACCAAGGATCGCAGCTGGGACGTGTGCCTTCGGTTGGATGGCGTGCCCGGCACCCGCCCGAGGAAGGACAACCGGCCTCTGGTCGATCTTCTGCGGCATGCGGTGCGGCTGGCGGTCACGCCGCTACCGGCCGCCCGGCACGCGGCGATCGAGGCGCTGTGCGAGGACCTGCGTCGCGCCGATTGGGAACCACCCGAGGATGCTCAGGGGATCGTCTTTCACGCCCTGGGGGTGCCTGGTAGCCGCCCGCCGGATTTCGCGGGGACTCGTCACCTGGTCATCTCGCCGTTCTGCACGCCGGGTGGCCTGAACCGGTGCGCGCCCAGCGGGGCGCTGTCGGTGGTGAGCCGGCAGGAGGCGCTCGACCGCCTGCCCGAGGAGAGCCTGGCCGGTTCCGAGGCGTTCGTGGTCAGCGCCTTGGCCGGTCTGCCCGCCGAGGAGGCGCCGCCGGGTCAGGAGGTGCTGCACGGGCTGCACGCGAAGGTGTACGTCGTGGAGAAGGGCCACCATGCGCGGGTCCTGCTCGGCTCGGCGAACGCCACCGACGCGGCATTCGGCGGCAACGTCGAGTTGCTGGTGGAACTGGGCGGCAGCCGGAACCGGTGGGGGATCAACGCCCTCCTCGGTCCCGACGCCGGTTTCCGGGAGATCCTCGAACGGCACAACCGCCAAGACGTCACCGAGCCGGAACCCGACACCGGGTTTCTGCGCGATCTCATCCGGGACATCGCCGCCATACCCATGTCGGCCACCGTCACGACCTCAGCCGGCGGCTACGAGATCCGGCTCGACTCGCAGGAAGCCGTTCCGAAGGTGACGGGTGTACGGATCACCGCGCAGTTGCACACCCGCCGTGGGGAAACTGTGCCGCTGCTTCCGGGCCAACGGGTGTCCGCGGTGTTCGCCGGGCTCGCGTTGGCCGACATCACCCCGTTCATCCTGGTGGTCGCCGAAGACCGTACGGGCCGGGAGCAGACCGTCGTCCTCGCCACCCTGATCGGTGACCCCGCCCACCGGCTCGACCACGTCCTCGCCCACCAGATCGACACGCCGGAGAAGTTCCTGCGGTTCCTGCTGTTGATGCTCGGCCTCGGCACCGAGGCTGCCGCCGCCGTGACCGGCGACGCCGACGGGCAGGGCATCTGGCGTACCGGCGGCACCGGCATCCTCGAACTGCTACTCAACGCTCTCGTGGACCGCCCGGAGCAGCTCGACGACCTGGCCCGGATGGTCGCCCGTATCGAAGCCGACGGCGACAGCAGACGACTGCTACCGCCCGGATTCACCGAGCTGTGGCGGGTCATCGACCAGGCACGGAACGCGAACCCAGAGGCGGTGGACCGGTGAAGCGGTACGACGCGGGGCCGGTCATGGCCGGCCTAAAGGACTTCCAGCGCGCCACCGTCGCGCATGTCGTCGACCGGTACTTCGGTGCCGACCCGACCCGCCGGTTCCTCGTCGCCGACGAAACCGGACTCGGCAAGAGCGTCGTCGCCCGGGGCGTCATCGCCCAAACCCTGCAACGGCTACAGGACGACGACAGCGTTGAACGGGTCGACATCATCTACGTCTGCTCCAACCAGGACGTCGCCCGGCAGAACATCGACCGGCTACGGGTCACCGCCGACAAGACCGTCACCCTGTCCAGCCGACTCACCCTGCTCGCCAAACACGCACACAAGCTCAACGCCGCGACCGCCACCACCGGCAAGCCGATCAATCTGATCGCGTTCACCCCGGGCACCTCCTTCGACCAGGGCCGGCTAACCGGTGCCGCAGAGGAGCGGGCGCTGATCTTCCTACTCCTCGAACAGGCCCACTCGTGGGACGGCTGGCGAACCCGAGCCGCGCTACGCGCGTTGCAGGCGACCGTCGCCACCCCTGAGAAGTTCGAGGATCAGTGCAACCGGCTCTGGGAACAACTCGAAGGAGAGATCGACCCGACGATCGCCGAGGGGTTCCTGCGTCGTGCCCGCCAGGGCGGCCTGCTCGACGAGTTCGACGCGCTACTCGACGGCATCGGTCGACGCCCCGCCCTGCCCGACGCGCTGCGGGAGAAGGCCCGCACACTCACCGGTGCCCTGCGAACGGCGCTGGCCACCGCCGGTGTCGAGGTCCTCGACCCGGACCTGGTCATCCTCGACGAGTTCCAGCGGTTCCGGGAGCTCCTCGACCCGGACGGTGGCGACAGCGCGGAACTCGCCCGGCACCTGTTCGACCATCGAGCCGCCCGGGTGCTGCTGCTGTCGGCCACCCCGTACAAACCGTTCACCTTCGCCGAGGAAGCCGGCGCCGGCGAGGACCACTACCGCGACTTTCGGCAGGTCCTGCGCTTCCTCACCGACGACGAGTCCTGGCACGCCGACGTGACGAAGGCCTTCGAGGCGTACCGGGACGCCCTGGTCCGCGGCGAGCCCTGCGGTGACCTGCGCGACCGGGTGCGCGCCCTGTTGTTGCGGGTCATGTGCCGCACCGAGCGGCCCGCGCTGGGCCAGGACGGGATGCTACGCGAACACCTCGACCTGGCCGACGACCTCGACACCCGTGACGTGCGTGGCTACGTGGCGATGCGTCGGGTCGCCGACGTTGTCGGCGCACGGATGTCGGTCGAGTACTGGAAGTCCGCCCCCTACTTCCTGAACTTCCTCGACGGCTACCAACTCGGCGACAAGGTCCGAAAAGCCCTCGACGGCAAGCCGGACCCCGACGTCACCGCACTGCTGGCCACCGCGCAACTACTCGACGCCGACATGATCAACCGACGAGAACCCGTCGATCTCGGCAACGGCCGGCTACGGCGACTCGCCGCGGACACCGTCGACCGGGGCTGGTGGCGACTGCTGTGGCTGCCCCCGTCCCTGCCGTACCACACCCTCGACGAACCGTTCGCCACCGCGGCGGCCGAAGGCATCACCAAGCGGCTGCTGTTCTCCTCCTGGAACGCCACCCCCACCGCGGTGGCCGGACTATTCAGCTACGAAGCCGAACGCCGGCTCGGCGGCCACGGGGAGGGACACCGGCACCTCGACTACCGCACCGAGAACAACCGCCCAGCGGCAATGAGCGCCCTGGCACTCTTCTGGCCCCATCCCGCCCTGGCCACACTGTGCGACCCGCTGGCCCTGGCCCGGCAGCGACCGGACGAGACCGCGCCGCTGGCCGTGCTCGAACGCGAGGTGCGGGAGCGGCTGCTCGCTCGCGCTTCCACCGATACGGCGGTCACCGAAGCGACCCCGGCCGAGCCGTGGGAACTGGTCTTCCGGTGGCCCGGCGCCGACCCCGGCTGCGACGACGCCGCTGCCGCCCTGGGTACCTCCGCCGACGAGGACGCAACGGCCACCGGCCTGGACCGGCACGTGGGGCGAGCCCGGGAGCTGGCCGACAACGCCCGCTACCCGGCAGCAGACCATCTCCACGGTCTGCTCAGCAGCGTCGCGGAGATCGGCATGCACGGGCCGGGCAACATCGCCTGGCGGGCACTGTCCCGACTGATCCACCCCGACGACGCAGTCACACCCGCAGGGCACTGGCGCGCCGCGGCGATCCTGGCCAACGGACTCCGGTCCCTGTTCAACCGGCCCGAATCCGCCCAACTGCTCGACAGCCTGTCCATGGGCCCGGTCTACTGGCAGGCAGTACTGCGCTACTGCGCCGCCGGTGATCTACAGGCCGTCCTCGACGAGCACCTGCACACCCTACGCAGCGGCACCGCCGACACCCGCCTCGACGACGAGAACCTCTGCCAGCTCGCCGATGAGGCACGGCTGGCGATCGCCAGCCGACCGTCAACCTACGAAGCCTTCGACCCGCACCACCCCGACGAGCGGATCAAACTGCCTGGCCGGTTCGCGCTGCGCTACGGCGGCCGCGGCGAAGAACAAACCCAAGCAGACCGCAAAGCAGTCGTACGCCGAGCCTTCAACAGCCCCTTCTGGCCATTCGTCGTCGCCACCACCAGCGCCGGCCAGGAAGGCATCGACTTCCACCAGTGGTGCTCCGCCGTCGTGCACTGGAACACCCCCGCCAACCCCGTCGACTTCGAACAACGCGAAGGCCGGGTCCACCGCTTCGGCGGACACGCCGTACGCCGTAACATCGCCGCCGCACACCGCGCTGATGCCTTGCGCTCCCCCGAGCCGGACGTGTGGAAAGCCCTGTACGACGCGGCACGAGTGGTTTCTGGAGAGCTTGGCGACTTCGCGCCGTACTGGGTGTTCCCCGGGCGGGCGAAGATCGAACGACACGTCCTGCCGTACCCACTCAGCCGCGACCAGACGAGGCTAGACCGGCTCAAATCTGACCTGGCGGTGTACCGACTGGCGTTCGGCCAACCACGACAGGAAGACCTCCTCAACCTACTTCGACGCCACACCACCGACAGGACAGACGCGACCGAAATCCTGAACCTACGACCGGCCCCCGAAAGATTGCCTCAGTGACAGACCAGCCGGCTTCCTTGACCAGCGGACTTCACACATGCAGCGGGGCAAAGCCCCACTGGACCAGCAGCTTCAACACTAACGGTCCGCACAGGATCACCAGGTCAGCCCCAGTCTTACGAGTACCGCCCAGTCCAGGCAGTCCCGCAGGTTAAGAGCTACGTCGATGCCGTGCTCGTCGGTCCCATACAACGCCGGCAGGCCAAGATTTCCCTGGCGGTCCGCAATTGGGCGGGGTACCACGTACCACTAGATGCCGCCTGTCCATGGCGCGCGAGCACCCGCAGGTCCGCGTTTTGGACGACCATGGACCAGCCGAACTCTCGGTCAATCGCCGCAAGTTCACCTGAAAATTAATCCCCTAAAGCCGCGAGTGGCGCGGCTGAGGGTCCGCGCGGGGATGATGCACTATGTGCCCTTGTGGGCGGCCTAGTATATTTAGATGGGGTATGCACGATTCTCTGCATACAGCCCGACTTTTCGACCGCCGACCAGCAACGACGACCATCGCCGCTCTGTAGCGCTATGCCGCGTTGGTGTTGATCGGCACGTCGATGACGTCCCGTGCGACCACGATCCCGTCCTTGACGATGTAGCACTCGACAACGTGCTCCCCGCGGAAGCTGGTTCGCTCGTGCCTCACGCCGGGGCGGCTCGACGAGATGATCTGGCCGCGGATGTTGTTCCGGCGCTCGGCCTCGTCCCCTCGGTTCAGCACCTTCCACTTCACATCATACGGCTCTGGGACGCTGCACTCGATGATCGTGAATTCGAGGCCCTTGTTCGCGAGGAGCGGAGTCCGGTCGCGCAGCATCATCCGCAGCAGGGTCGGTCGCCAGCCGTTCTGCGTGACCTCGCAGTCGATCGTCACCGAGTGCCCGATGTCGACGGGGAACAGGTTCTCGATGAACTCCTCCGTGTCGATGAACGAACGGGCGGACTCGTTGGTCTCAAGCGGAACCGCCGTGCCGAACACCTTGCGCCACTTCTTGTTCGCAGATGCCTTGCCCTCGTCGGCGATAGCCTCGAGGCAGCGGCTGTATGCCTTCTTCGCCTTCGGCTGGAACCGCTTCTTCACCGTCACACGCTGGTTGCTGCCCAGCGCAAGGTAGTAGTCCTTGTCAGGCTCCTCCGCGAGGAACTTGAAGAAGTCCCGGACCATAAAGTCGAACCAGAGAGACCCCTTGTCGTCGTACTCGGTGGTGTTCGAGAAGAACCGATGTACCAGCGTGTCGATAAGCAGGCCGCCCATGACCACGCCGTTCGTGTCCTTCCACGCCCGGGTCATCCGAGCGAGGTGGCGCATGTTCTTCGACGTGCGATCGTTGCAGTCCTTGGTCGCCGTGATCTCGTGGCGCGGCTTGGTGACCTTCCAGCTCTCGGACTTCGTGTCCGGGTAGTCGAAGGTGCCGTCAGCGTTCTCGAAGGCCGGCTGAACCTCGAACTTGAACTTGTTGCTGGTGAACTGCACCCGCACAACGCATTGGTCGACCTGGATATCAGTGTTGGGATAACGAGCCTTCAGATCTTCCCGGACGCGGCTGAGGATCCTCCGCGGCCCAGTCTCGCTGTCGTAGCTCGAGCGAAGGTTGGCCGGGATGATGTAGATCATGTCGAGGTCGGACACCCCACGGATCGCCGTGTGTCGCCCGTAGGAGCCCACCATTAGCCGGTTCGCGGTGGATCCCTCGACCGACCTGAAGTCCTTATTCAGCGCCTTAGTGATTTCATCCCGACGCGCGGCGATGGTGGTGCTGGCGTCGCCGACCTTCAGGTTCTCGAGAAGTGTGTCGAAGATCTCCGCGACCTTCATGCGGCCGCCTCGCTCTCGTTGAGCCGGAGGGCCTCCGGGAGGAAGAGATCAACCTCGCGTGACGTGAACGTCAGCTCCTCGTTGTGTTTAAGCCCGTCCTGCGCCTTGCCGTAAGCCTTGGATGTGGTCCTGGGCGCGTCGGCGTAGGCCGCACGCGTGGCCTCCTGGAGCTTGTCACGGCGCTCACGGGCATCGGACGCCGACGTCGCGCCGGACATCAGGTCGACGATCAGAGACAGGTACGACTCGCGCACGTCCCACAAGCGCGAGGCGATGTCGCGGTGCGGGGTCTGCTGCACCGATAGGTGACAGTTTCAGTCACGCGGCCTGATTGGCCGGTGGGGTCATGATGGTCTCGTACTCGATGGGGGTCAACCGG
>NZ_JBEZEK010000039.1:0-42435 GCF_040648835.1 Micromonospora sp. NPDC049081
ACACCTGCCGATGCCCGAACGTCAACACACCCGGCTTCGCCACCAGGACCTCCAACCCAACCCAAGATCAGTTGCACTGAAGCCTAGAAACCGCCGGCCTGAAATTGACGCGAAGCTCTTGATCACCGGGGGCAGGGCGGGAGCGGAGCGGGCAGGGGGCGGGAGCGGAGCGGGCAGGGGGCGGGAGCGGAGCGAGCAGGGGGCGGGAGGAGGGCGGGACGGGGCGGGCGGAGCGGCGGGTGGGTGGGGGGTGGGTCAGGGGTCGGTGGTGAGGCGGGCGTGGAGGTGTTCGTCGTGTCGGTGGCCGTCGCCGTAGCGGTGGGATTCGCGCAGGGTCCCCTCCAGCCGGTATCCGGCCCGTGCGGCGACCCGGCAGGAGGCAGGGTTGTCCACGGCGTGGCACAGCTCGATCCGGTGCAGGCCGAGCCGGGTGAAGGCCCATCTGGTGAGCGCGTCCAACGCCCGGCCGGCTACCCCGTGGCCCCGGGCCGGGGCGGCGGTCCAGTAGCCGACGGCGGCGTTGCCGTCCCGGATCTGGTGTACGGAGACCGCACCGAGCAGCGTTCCGTCGGTGTCCCCGGTCACCGCGAGGGAGGCGTGGCTGCCGTCGCTCCAGTCGGCGCGGCGGGCGATCCACGTGGCGGCCTGTGTCAGGTCGCCCACCCCCTGCCCGTTCCACCGGACGATCTCGGGGTCGACCAGGGCGGCCAGCACGGCCGGTGCGTCCGCCGCCCGCCAGGGACGCAGCAGCAGGCCGGGGGCGGTGATCTCCACGGGTTCCACCACGGCAGTCTGCCAGCTCGCCGTGGTCGGCGGCCCACCCTTGTGGCTTATCCTTCGAATTCTGAAATTCCACCTCTCAAGCGATGGTGTCGCCCTGCTCACACGCATCACAGCGAGCTTTTTTAAATTTGAAAGAGTGATATTGTTCGGGCATGACGGAGAGCCTGGACAGCGAGCGGATGGCTTGCTGGCGTGCCTACATCGAGGCCAGCCAGCGGCTGTTCACCCGGCTGGAGGACGACCTGCGCGCCGACGGGGAGCTGAGCTTCGCCGACTACCACGTGCTGGTCCTGCTCTCCGAGGCGCCGGGCCAGCGGCTCCGGATGGGTGAGCTGGCCGGCCGGCTGGTCTTCTCCCCCAGCCGGCTCACCTACCAGATCTCCACCATGCAGCGGCGGGGCCTGGTCTCCAGGCAGTCCTGCCCCGGGGACCGTCGGGGCAGTGAGGCGGTGCTCACCGCCGCCGGGTTGCTGACCCTGCGCGAGGCCGCGCCGGGGCACCTCGCCTCGGTCCGCCGGCACCTGATGGACGACCTCGACGACGCCGAGGTCACCACCCTGACCCGGGTCTTCGATCGGCTCGGCCGGCGGCTGCGCGCCGACCGGGACGCGTCGTCCACCCACCGCGACACCTGAGGAGAGCCGAGATGCCCGCGATCACCGTCGACGACGTCCTCGTCCTGCCCCGCCTGCCCCGGCTCGACGAGACCACCAGCTACCGGCCGGTCCGCCGGCTGACCACCGCCCCGAGCGGCTACGAGGGTGAGGGGTTCCCGGTCCGCCGGGCCTTCGCCGGGGTGCCGATGCAGGATCTCGACCCGTTCATCCACCTCGACCAGATGGGCGAGGTGGACTACGCGCCGGGCGAGCCGAAGGGCACCCCGTGGCACCCGCACCGGGGCTTCGAGACGGTCACCTACATGATCGACGGGATCATGGACCACCAGGACTCGCAGGGTGGTGGCGGCACCATCACCGACGGCGACACCCAGTGGATGACCGCCGGCAGCGGCCTGCTGCACATCGAGGCCCCACCGGAGCACCTGGTCGCCAGCGGTGGCCTCTTCCACGGCCTCCAGCTCTGGGTCAACCTGCCCCGGGTGGCCAAGATGATGCCGCCGCGCTACCAGGACATCCGGGGTCGGGAGGCGGCCCTGCTGACCACGCCGGACGGCGGGGCGCTGATCCGGATCATCGCCGGTGAGATCGCCGGGCACCAGGGGCCGGGGTCGACCCACACGCCGATCACCATCGCCCACGTCACGCTGGAGCCCGGTGCCGAGTTGGACCTGCCCTGGCGGGCCGACTTCAACGCGCTGGTCTACGCGCTCTCCGGTCGCGGCACGGTCGGCACCGACCGGCGACCGTTGCAGGGCGGCCAGTTGGCCGTGCACGGTCCGGGCGACGCGCTGCGGGTGACCGCCGCCGGCAAGCAGGACGGCAACACCCCGGGCCTGGATCTCTACATCATGGGCGGAAAGCCCATCCGGGAGCCGGTGGCGCACTACGGGCCGTTCGTGATGAACACCCGCGCCGAGCTGATGCAGGCCTTCGAGGACTTCCAGGCCGGCAAGCTGGGCGTCGTGCCCGCCCAGCGGCTGCCGCACACCGGCGGCCAGGGCGACCGGCCCTGACCGGGCGTACGCCGGCCTGGAGCCGGTGACCCGTCCACGGGCGTCCCGGGATATCCCGGGGCGCCCGTTTCGGGCGCGGTGACCGGCGCGAAGGGGAGGCCCCCGTGCGCCGAGGTGTCCGTTCCGGTGGACCGGGGCGGGCGGTGGTGGCAGGTGGGTGGCGGCCGTCAGGAGACCGCGAAGATCCCGGCCACCCCGAGAATCACCATGAGCAGCACCGCCAGGATCGCGCCGCGTTCGCTCTCGACCGCCTGCGTACGGTCCTCGGTCGCGGAATTCGTCGTCTCGGCGGGCATTGCGGTGCCTCCTCGGCGTTCGCGGCTCTACGGGGTGCGGTAGGCCACCGTCCGGGCGTCTGTCGTGCCACCCGGAATGCGCATTCGCGGCGGGGGTCCTACCGTGAGGACGTCGTCGACCTCGGGAGGTGGAGCGTGGCGATCGAGGACTGGTTCCTGACCGCTGAGGAACGCGCCAACCCGGTGTCGGGGATACCCGTCTGGACGACCGGAAACCTCGCCGAGCCACTGATTCACGGTGCGGCGTACTTCGACCGCCTGGTCAGCGCGGTGGAGGCCCTCGGCGCGGGTGACCACCTCTTCTTCACCGACTGGCGGGGCGACCCGGACGAACGGATGCGCCCGGACGGCCCGACGGTGGCCCAGCTCTTCGCGCAGGCCGCCCAACGTGGCGTGGTGGTCAAGGGGCTGCTCTGGCGCTCCCACCTCGACGCGCTGTCCTACAGCGAGGCGGAGAACCGGGACCTGAGCGAGACGGTCAACGCCGCCGGCGGTGAGGTGCTGCTCGACCAGCGGGTGAGGCGGGGCGGGTCGCACCACCAGAAGCTGGTGGTGCTGCGCCACCCCGACGCGCCGGAACGGGACGTCGCCTTCGCCGGCGGGATCGACCTGTGCCACAGCCGCCGCGACGACGCCGACCACCACGGCGACCCGCAGCCGTTGGCCATGTCACCCCGGTACGGCCCGCGCCCGCCCTGGCACGACGTGCAGCTCGCCGTCCGGGGGCCGGTGGTCGGTGCGTTGGACACCACGTTCCGCGAGCGGTGGACCGACCCGATGCCGTTGGACTCGGAGAACCCGCTGGCCTACCTGCGGGACCGGCTGCGCGGCTCCGACCTCCGCCCCGACCCGCTGCCCGCCCAGCCGGCCGACCCGCCGCCCTGCGGGCCGCACCGCATCCAGGTGCTGCGCACCTATCCGGCGGTCCGCCCCCGCTACGCGTTCGCCCCGGACGGCGAGCGCACGGTGGCCCGCGGCTACACCAAGGCGGTACGCCGGGCCCGCCGGCTGATCTACCTGGAGGACCAGTACCTCTGGTCGACCGAGGTGGCGGAGCTGTTCGCCGAGGCGCTGCGGGCCAATCCGGACCTGCACCTGGTCGCCGTGGTGCCGCGTCATCCGGACGTCGACGGCGCGTTGGCGCTGCCGCCGAACATGGTGGGTCGGGAGCAGGCGTTGTCGCTGTGTGAGCGGGCCGCCCCGGAGCGGGTGCACGTCTTCGACGTGGAGAACCGGGCGGGCGAGCCGGTCTACGTGCACGCCAAGATCTGCGTGGTCGACGACGTCTGGGCGAGCGTGGGCAGCGACAACTTCAACCGCCGGTCCTGGACGCACGACAGCGAGCTGTCCTGCGCGGTGCTCGACGACACCCGCGACCCGAGGTCCCCCGCCGACCCGGCGGGTCAGGGTGACGGTGCCCGGGTGTTCGCCCGGGACCTGCGGCTGCGGTTGTGGCGTGAGCACCTGGACCGCGATCCGGACGGGGCCGACGACGCCGACCTGCTGGATCCGGCCGACGCGGTGGCGGCGATCACCTCGACCGCCGACGCCCTGCAACGGTGGTACGACACCGGTCGGCAGGGTCCCCGGCCACCGGGCCGGTTGCGTCCGCACCGGCCCGAGCGGTTGCCCTGGTACACCCGGCTCTGGGCGTTGCCGGCCTACCGGTTGGTCTACGACCCCGACGGCAGGCCGCTGCACGCCCGGCGCAAGGGCACCTGGTGAGCCGGCGCCCCGGTCGGCGTCGGCGCGGTGGCCGGTGACGGCGGGGGCGGCGCGGGATACCTGGTCAGTCCGCCCGGGTGAGCGAAGGAGGCCCGCGGGGCGTAGCAGCCCCCGAAGATGAGCAGGGGGTTCTCCGGGCGCAGCGCGTAGCTCGGGTGCACCGGGTCGAAGAACTCGACCGACTCGATCTCGAAGGGGCTGACCGGCTCCGACACGTACGGGTAGACGCCGCTGACCAGGTCGCCGTCGCGGAGGGTGAAGTAGCGGTGGTGTCCGGCGCGTATCTCGTGGCCGGTCTGGCCGACCCGGGCCCGGGTCCGGATCAACGGGGCGCCGCCGATCTCGGTGTCGGCGACCAGCACGTCACCGCGTACCCGCAGGGTGGTGCGTC
This sequence comes from Micromonospora sp. NPDC049081, assembly GCF_040648835.1. Lineage (NCBI taxonomy): Bacteria > Bacillati > Actinomycetota > Actinomycetes > Micromonosporales > Micromonosporaceae > Micromonospora > Micromonospora sp. NPDC049081. Next base: position 4,829 of record NZ_JBEZEK010000039.1, read on the forward strand.
CCAGCACGGCGGGGGCGCCCCGGGCGGCGGCGTAGTCGCGCACCCGGGGGCTGCAGGTGACGTAGTGGGTCCACCAGCCGCCGGGGGTCACCCCGTCGGGCGCGTCGACGCCGGCGAGGGCCACCCCAAGGCAGGTGAGCGTGTAAGCGCCGAAGCCGGAGGTCTGGGCGGTGTCCTCGACGACCTGTTGGTTCATGAAGACCTGGCGGTCGGGCCGGGGGCGCAGGCCCGGGGGGACCAGGGCGGCGACCGCGTCCGGGTCGGCCGGCAGCCAGCTGAAGTGCAGCGTCCGGCTGTCGACGACGAGCTGCGGGTCCGCGGGGTCGAGCACGGTGCTTCCTCCGTACGGGGTGGTCCCCGCGACGGTACGGGCGGGCTCGGCGGCGGGACAAGGACGGAAACCCGACACGGCACCGTGGTGTCGGGCTCCCGGCCGACGGACCGGTCCGCCGGTGGGCCGGGCGGGGCGACCCGGCGGGGCCGTACCGGCTCCGGTCCCCGGATCGGACGACGCTGCGTGGTGAGGGTCACCGCCATCGGTAATCTATGACCGTTTCGGGGCTTTAGTGAAGCAAAATCACTTAAGTACATCAGCCTTTCGGCTAGATTTCCCCTCACCGATCAGGCTATGGTGGCTTCCGAACGGCCCATCTGAAGCTAAACCAAAGCGTCACGCCTTTTTCCGCGGACGAGGTGCAGGGAGGACCACCAATGACCGCGTCAACCATGAGCGAGCAGGCGACCACCACGCCGACCACCACCGAGAAGCTCGACCCCCGCGCCCTCACCGACAGCGCCGCCGACCTGCTGAACGCGATGGCCGCACTGCCCGCCAACCACCCGTCGCGGGCCGCGCTGCGGGACCGGGCGATCGAGGCCTGGCTGCCGCTGGCCAACCACCTGGCCCACCGCTACAGCGGCCGGGGCGAGCCCACCGACGACCTGGCCCAGACCGCCGCCGTCGGCCTGATCAAGGCGATCGACAAGTTCGACCCGACGCGCGGTGTCGACTTCGCCGGCTACGCCATCCCGACCATCATCGGTGAGCTGAAGCGGCACTTCCGCGACCGCACCTGGGACATCCGGGTGCCCCGTCGGCTCCAGGAGCTCCGGCTGGCCATCTCCGACGCCAACAGCTCGCTGCTGCAGACCCTCGGCCGCTCGCCGACGGTCGCCGACATCGCCGCCCACCTCAAGATCACCGAGGAGGAGGTCCTGGAGGGCCTGGAGGGTGCCCGCGCCTACAACGCGGTGTCGCTGTCCACCCCGACCGGCGACGGCGACCGGGCCACCGAACTGGGCGACATGCTCGGCGGCGAGGACAACGAGTTCGAGCTGGCCGAGCTGCGGGTGGCCCTCGGCCCCGCGCTGGCCACCCTCGACGAGCGCGAGCAGAAGATCCTCACCCTGCGCTTCTACGGCAACCTGACCCAGTCGCAGATCGCCGACCAGATCGGCGTCTCGCAGATGCACGTGTCGCGGCTGCTCGCCCGGGCCCTGACCAAGCTGCGCGGTCAGCTCGACGGCACCTACTAGGGGGTGGCGGCGGTCACCGACCCGGCGGGTCGGTGACGGCCACGACCACGAGGCCCGGCCGGCGGTTCGCCGGCCGGGCCTTCCCCATGTCCGAAGCCGCCGCGCCCGGCTCCACAACCGCCGTGGCCCGACCCCGCAACCGCCGCGCCCGGCTCCACAACCCCGTGCCCGACCCCGCAACCGCCCTGGCCCGACCCGCAACCCCGTGGCCCGCCCCCGCAACCGCCGTACCCGACGTAGGAAGTGCCGCGCCCGACTCCGCACGGCGTGGCGCCGCAGCGGAAAAGCCGTGGCCCCGACGCGCGTGCGTCGGGGCCACGGTCTCGTCGGTCCGGTCAGCCGGCCGCCGGGTCCCGCCACATCGGATAGAACGGCGTGCCGTCCGGCAGTCGGAAGACCTCCCGCAACCGGTAGCCGTGCCGGGCGTAGAGGTCCCGCCCGGCCTCGCTGCTCGCCTCCAGGTAGCCGGGCACCCCGTGGGCGTCCAGCCAGGCGTGGTGGTGCCGTAGCAGCGCGGTACCCAGCCCCTGGCCCTGCCGTCCCGGCCGGACGGCCAGCAGCGCCAGGTGGTGGTGGTCGGGATGCGGATGGTTGGCCGCGAACAGCTCGTCGAGGTGCTGGAACCGGGGGGTCCACTCACCACAGGCGGCGGCCAGCCGGTCGTCGTAGTCCACCGGGGCCGGCGAATCGCCACCGACCTGCGACAGCCAGACCGCCACCCCGTCCCGGTCCGCGGTGCCGAAGACCAGGCCGTGCCGCATCGCGTGGTCGACCAGGATCTCGAAGTTGTCGGCGAAGACGGCCTCCCGCTTCGCCTCGTCCGGCACCAGCCACCGGGTCGCCGGGAGCACCAGGAACGCCTCGGCGATCCGCTCGGCGACGAGCCGGGTGTCGGCGGCGTCGAGTCGCTCGACGGTGACCGTGTTCACCGCCGGGCCTCCACCGGCACCGGGCCGTCCACCGGCGGGTCGAACAGTGAGGTCGCCGCGCTCTCCGCGCCGCGCCCGATCCGGGCGTAGACATCGGGACGGTTGGACCGCAGCACCATGCCCCAGAGGAAGCCGATCAGCGCGGCCACCGGGTACACCCCCGGGATGATCCAGCGCAGCGGCGAGTCCGGCGCGACGCCGAGCAGGGTGGCGAAGTTCGTCACCGCCACCGCGACGACGGCCGCCAGCGCGACGGTGGCCAGTGCCGGGGCGATCGCCCGCCGCCACAGCGACTCCGAGGTGTCGGACCGGGCGAAGTAGACGATCACGGCGACGCTGGTGGTGGCGATCAGCAGCAGTACACCGAAGCCACCGCCGGTGCCGGCGTAGTAGAAGAGCTGCACCACCGGGTCCCAGCCGTTGACCGCGTACAGCACGATCACCAGCAGGCCGAGCAGGCTCTGCGCCAGCGACGCCACCCGGGGTGCCCCGGTTCGGGGCGAGGTCTGCCCGAAGGCGGCCGGCAGCACCCGCTCCCGGCCCAGCGCGAAGGCGTACCGGGCGGTGGTGTTGTGGAACGAGATCATCGCGGCCAGCACCGAGGTCATGAAGAGCGCCTGGCCGATGGTGACGGCGGTGTCGCCGAGGTGCGCGGCGGCCAGGTTGAAGATCAGTTCGATGCTCTGCTCACCGGCGGCGGCGGAGATGTTCTCCGGCCCCACGGCCACGGTCATCGACCAGGAGGAGAGGGCGTAGAGCCCAGCGATGATCGCCACCGAGAGGTACGTCGCCAGCGGCACCGTCCGCTTGGGGTCCTTGCTCTCCTCGCTGAACACCACCGAGGACTCGAACCCCACGAAGCCGGTCATGGCGAGCACCAGCAGCGCACCCGCCCCCGGCACCAGCAGGTTGGACGGGGCCAGCGCGGCGAAGCTGGTCGTGCCGCCCGCCGGGTTACTGAGCTGACCCAGGTCGAACACGACGATCAGCACGATCTCGGCGATCAGCAGCACCGCCAAGACCTTGCCGTTGACGTCCACCCGCAGCAGGCCGAGGAAGGCGACCAGCGCCCAGGCCACCAGGGCCACCACGGCCCAGTGCGGCTCGACGCCGAAGAGGGTGCCGAGCACCGGCGCGGCGGCGGCGCCGATGGCGCCGTACAGACCGACCTGGAGCGCGTTGTACGCGATGAGGGCGACCCAGGCCGCGCCGACGCCGGCCGGCCGGCCGATGCCACGCGCGACGTAGGCGTAGAACGCGCCGGCGTTCTCCACCCGGCGGGCCATCGCCACGTAGCCGACGGAGAAGAGCGCCAGCACGGCGCCGACGGCGAGGAAGGCCAGCGGCATCCCGGTGATGCCGGTGACCGCGTAGCCGGTGGTGACCACGCCGGCCACCACGGTCAGCGGGGCGGCGGCGGAGAGCACGAAGAAGATGACCGACGGCACGCCGAGGCGGCCACGGGCCAGGGCGTCACTGACGTTGCTTGGTCGTACGACTGTCGGATGGGGGGGCATGGGGCTGCTCCGGAAGAGGGGGAGATGAGGGGGAAGGTGGTGGCGCGGCGAGATCAGGGGATGCCGCGCAGCACCGCAGCGCCGACCGCGGCCTCGGTGTGCACGACGAGTTCCTTCAGCGGCGGAGGCAGCGACTGGACGAGGGTGGCCAGTCGGTGGTGGGCGCGCGGGCCGGCGCTCCACAGCACCTCGCGGGTCAGCCCGGCGGCGGCCACCAGCCCGAGCAGCGTGGTGTCCGACACCAGGGGCTGCTCCGGCCGCTCGACCAGGGCCCGCAGCCGGGTCGCCGGCCAGGCTGCGGCGTTGAGGTCGATCGGCAGGTAGCTGACCGTGGTCCGCAGCAGCCGGCGGTTCTCCTGCCGGCGCAGCACCCCGGCACGGGCCAGCCGCTCCCCTACCGAGGTGGTGGACGACTGGGCCAGGAAGGCGAGCCAGGTGCGCACCGCCTGGTGCTGCGACTCACCGATCAGTTGGTCGAGCACGGTGTGGGCCAGTGCGTCGGCCGGGGGACGCCGGTCGATCACGCTGACCAGTCCACCCGAGACGGTGATCTGTCCGAAGAGGATCAACTCGGCCAGCAGACCGGCGGCGAGACCGAGGCCGGTGGCGCTCGGATGCAGCTTGGCCTTGCCCCGGCTGTCGTTGTGCGCAATCAGAAAAAACTCGTCGGCGATCAGCAAACGAGCCTCCAACGCATTGTCCACAGGTGATCCACGCCGGGTGACAGGATGCCCCCAGACCTCCAGCTTTGCAACTCCCAGATTCGATGGTTGCACTCCGTACTCATGCGACCTGCGGATCTTGTCGTGACAGACTCGGAGGGTGACTGCCAGCCCCACCGTTCGCCGCCGCCGCATCGCCCGTGAACTCCGCCAACTGCGGGAACGCGCGGGCATGACGCTCGACGTGGCCGCCCGCCAACTCGACATGTCCAAGAGCAACCTGTCCCGGATCGAGAACGCGCAGATCGGGATCAAACCCCGTGACGTCCGCGCCGCCCTGGCCCTCTACGAGGTGACCGGCGTCGACGCTGAGGCGCTCATCGAGATCGCCCGGGGCGCGCAGCAGCGCGGCTGGTGGCAGAACTACAGCGACGTGCTGCCGGAGTGGTTCGAGTTCTACGTCGGCCTCGAGGCGGAGGCGGAGAGCCTGCGCACCTACGAGGCGGAGTCCGTCCCCGGCCTGTTGCAGACCGAGGCGTACGCCCGGGAGATGTTCCGCCGTACGGCCGGCGAGGAGGGGTTGGAACGGAAGGTGGCCGCCCGGCTGCGCCGGCAGGAGGTGCTCCACCGGGAGTCTCCCCCGGTCGAGCTGTCGGTGGTGCTCAACGAGGCGGTGCTGTTGCGCCCGGTGGGCGGACCGGCCGTCATGGCGGAGCAGCTGACCCACATGGCCCGGATCGCCCAGTCACCGAACGTGACATGCCACGTACTTCCGTTCGCGTCCGGCGGGCACCCGGCGATGAGCACTCCGTACGTGATCATCACGTTTGCCGACGCGGCCGACAATTCCGTGGTTTACCTGGACAATCTCACGCTGGGTCTGGCGCTGGAGGAAGCGGGACACGTGCGCGGGTATACCCTTGTGCACGAGGAGCTGTGCCGGATGGCACTGGATCCGGCGGCGTCTTTGGCCCGCCTGGAGGAGGCTGCTCGTCACTTTGCGTGATCGCATTGCGGCACGCCCGGGGGGAACGGAAGGTATGGGAATGCAGGCGCTGCCTCTGTCCATGATGGACTGGCGGACCAGCAGCCGCAGCAGCGGCAACGGCAACTGTGTGGAGATCGCCACCACCGACGACCGGATCGCGGTGCGCGACAGCAAGGACCGGTGCGGTCCCGCGCTGGTCTTCTCCGCCCACGCCTGGACAGCCTTCGTCACCGGCATGGAGGCGGTACGACCGGGCTGACCCCCGGCGTGCCACAGTGGCAGCCGTGCTCCGTGACGTACCACTCGACCTGCCGGTCCGGCCGGCGCTGCCACCGCTGCTGCGGGCGCTGACCGGCACCGGCAGCGCGGTCCTGGTGGCCCCGCCCGGCACCGGCAAGACCACCCTCGCGCCGCTCGCGGTGGCCGACGGGGTGCCCGGTCGGGTGCTGGTCGCCCAGCCCCGCCGGGTGGCCGCCCGCGCGGCGGCCCGACGGATCGCCGACCTGCTCGGCGAGCGGGTCGGCGACCGGGTCGGGTACGCCGTGCGCGGCGACCGCCGGGTCGGCCCGGCCACCCGGATCGAGGTGGTCACCACCGGCCTGCTGGTCCGCCGGTTGCTGCGCGACCCCGAGCTGCCCGGGGTCGACGCGGTGCTGCTCGACGAGTGTCACGAGCGGCAGCTCGACGCGGATCTCGCGTTGGCCTTCACCGTGGAGGCCCGCGCGGCGCTGCGGCCCGAGCTGTGGCTGGTGGCCATGTCGGCGACCCCGGAGGCGGACCGGTTCGCCGCGTTGCTCGGCGGCGACACGCCGGCCCCGGTGGTCCGCGCCGAGGCCGCCCTGCACCCGGTCGCCCGGGTCTGGACGCCGCCGCCGCGCCCGGTCGCGCCGCCGGGCGCGGGACGGGTCGATCCGCTGCTGCTCGACCACGTCGCCGCCACCGTCCGGCGGGCCCTGCACGAGCAGGACGGCGACCTGCTGGTCTTCCTGCCCGGGGCGGGCGAGATCGGGGCGGTGGCCCGCCGGTTGGCCGACCTGACCGACCGGGTGGCCGTCCTGCCACTGCACGGGCGGCTACCCGCCGCCGCACAGGACGCCGCGTTGCGCCCGGCCGCACGACGTCGGGTGGTGCTCGCCACCTCCGTCGCGGAGAGCAGCCTGACCGTGCCCGGGGTCCGGGTGGTGGTCGACGCGGGCCTGGCCCGGGTGGCCCGCACCGACCTGTCCCGGGGGCTGGGCGCACTGGTCACCGTGGCGGTGTCCCGGGCCGCGGCGACCCAGCGGGCCGGGCGGGCCGGCAGGCAGGCCCCGGGGGTGGTCTACCGTTGCTGGTCCGAGGCCGTCCACGGCCGGCTCGCCGCCCAGCCCGAGCCGGAGATCGCCACCGCCGACCTGACCGGCTTCGCCCTGGACCTGGCCGCCTGGGGCAGCCCCGACGGCGTCGGCCTGGCACTGCCCGACGCACCGCCGCCCGCCGCGCTGACCGTCGCCCGGGAGACGTTGACCAGCCTCGGCGCGATCGACGCCGAGGGTCGGGTGACGGCCCGGGGACGGGCCATCGCCGCCACCGGCACCCACCCCCGGCTGGGTCGCGCCCTGCTCGACGGCGCCGCCCGGGTCGGCGGGGACCGGGCCGCCGAACTGGTCGCCCTGCTCGCCGAGGACGGTCTGGCCGGGCGGCACGACGACCTCACCGCCGGGTGGCGGCGGCTGCGCGACGACACCGATCCCGGTGCCACCGCCCGCTGGCGTGCGGAGGTACGCCGGCTGCGCGCCGCCCTGCCCGCCACCACCGAGCGGGGCGGCGTCGGCGCACGGCTGCCGGACGATCTGGCGGCGGGGCTGCTGGTGGGGCTGGCCTATCCGGAGCGGCTGGCCCGGCTGCGCCGGGCCGGCGGGACGTCGTACCTGATGGCGGGTGGGACCGGGGCGGAGCTGGCGGCCGGGTCGGCGCTGGCCGGGACGGGCTGGCTGGCCGTCGCCGTCGCCGACCGGTCGCCGGGCGCACCGACCGCCCGGGTCCGGTTGGCCGCGCCGGTCGACGAGGCGACCGCCCGGGAGGTCGGCGGTCCGCTGCTGACCGAGGTACGCGAGGTCGGCTGGGTCGACGGCGACGTGCTGGCCCGGCAGGTGACCCGGCTCGGGGCGATCGAGCTGGTCAGCCGCCCACTGGCCCGGCCGGCGTCGGAGCTGCTGGCCGCCGCCCTCGCCGACGGGCTGCGCCAGGTGGGCCTGGACCTGCTGACCTGGACCCCGGCGGCCCGGACGCTGCGCCAGCGGCTGGCGTTCTGCCGGCAGGCGTTGGGGGCGGACTGGCCGGAGGTCTCCGACGCCGCGCTGCTCGCCGCCGCCGACCGGTGGCTCGGGCCGGAGCTGGCCGCCGCCCGTCGCCGTGCCGACCTGGCCCGGATCGACGTGACCGGGGCGCTGCGTCGGCTGCTGCCCTGGCCGCAGGCGGGCCGGCTGGACGAGCTGGCCCCGGAACGCATCGAGGTGCCCAGCGGCTCCCGGGTCCGGGTCGACTACGCCGATCCGGCGGCGCCGGTGCTGGCGGTGAAACTCCAGGAGACGTTCGGCTGGGCGGACGCGCCCCGGCTGGCCGACGGTAGGGTGCCGGTGCTGCTGCACCTGCTCTCCCCCGCGGGCCGGCCGGTCGCGGTCACCGCCGACCTGGCGTCGTTCTGGCGCACCGGCTACCCGCAGGTGCGCGGGGAACTACGCGGGCGCTATCCGCGCCATCCCTGGCCGGAGGACCCGACCACGGCCACCCCGACCCGGCACACCACGCACCGCCGACGCTGAGCCGACGCACCGCCGGACGACGCCGGGCCGACGCCGCAGGGCGGCGGAGCTGTCACTCGTCGACGACGTCGGCGATGAGCACGGTGATGTTGTCGGGGCCGCCGGCCCGCAGCGCCAGGTCGATCAGGCGACGGGCGCATGCCTCCCGGTCGGGGGTCTCCCGGAGCACCTCGGTGAGGGTCTCCAGGCGGACGACGTTGGAGAGGCCGTCGCTGCACAGCAGCCAGCGGTCGCCGGCCCGGGGCACCATCGTCGCGTACGACGGGGAGACCTGCTCGCCCTGCAATGCCTGGGTGACCACGGCCCGCCGGGGGTGGCTGGACGCCTCCTCGGGGCTGATCACGCCCTGGTCGACCAGCATCTGGACGAAGGTGTCGTCCCGGGTGACCTGCTTGAGGGTGCCCTCGCGGAACAGGTAGGCCCGGGAGTCACCGACGTGCGCGAGCGCCAGGCAGCTGCCCGTGCGGGAGAAGAGCAGGGCGGTCAGTGTGGTGCCCATGCCCTGCCGCTCCCGGTCCTCCTCGACCGCCTGGTGGATCCGCGCGGTGGCCAGCTCGATGCCGGTCTGCAACGCCGCCACCAGGGCGTCCTCGGGGGTCTCCACGTCCAGTGGGGCGACCGCGTCGATGGCGATCCGGCTGGCCAGGTCGCCGGCCGCCATCCCGCCCATGCCGTCGGCGACGGCGACGAGCCAGGCACCGGAGTGCAGGGCGTCCTGGTTTCCGCTGCGGATCAGCCCACGGTCGCTCGTCCCGACGGAACGAAGCTTCAGGGTCATGGGTGGCAGCCTGCCAGGCGGAGGGCGTTGTTGTCTCTAGGAGATCAGGACGACTGCGCGTGGCGCGGCGAATCTCACTACCGCAGGCGTCGATCCGGGCGGCTGCGACCAGCCCGAAGGTCATCCAGTCGAATCGATTGACAGGGACGAGACGCGCTGGAAACATCTGGCTGATAGCTGGGAGCGCTCCCAGCGATGAGCATCTACGGCACACCCCACCACTGTCCTTCCGCCCGGAAAGGAATCCCGTGATCCTGACCCGACGACGTCGGCGGCATCTCGCGGTATTGGCAGCGACGACCCTGATCCTCACCGGCGCCGGCACCGGCGTGGCCCACGCCGAGGTCCCGCCGGACGCGCCCGAGCAGATCAGCAACGGCGACTTCAGCGAGGGCGTCTCGCCCTGGTTCTCCTACGGCACCGGCCCGCTCGACGTCGTCGACGGCCGGCTCTGCGTCACCGTCCCCGCCGGCCTGGCCAACCCGTGGGACGCCGGCATCGGCCACGACGGGGTCCGGCTCAACGCCGGGGCCGAATACAAGCTCAGCTTCGACATCTCCGCCACCCCCGGGTTGAGCGTCAACGCCGTGCTCCAGCTCGGCAGCGCCCCCTACACGTCGTACGCGAGCGTGCCGGCGGTGGCCGCCCCGACGAGCAAGCGGGTCGAGCAGACGTTCACCGTCCCGGACGACAACCCCAACGCCCAGCTCATCTTCCAGGTCGGCGGGGCCGCCGCCGAGCAGCGGATCTGCCTGGACAACGTCTCGCTGCGCGGTGGCGAGGCCGCCCCGCCGTACGTGCCGGACACCGGCCCCCGGGTCCGGGTCAACCAGGTCGGCTACCTGCCCGGCGGCCCGAAGAACGCCACCGTGGTGACCGAGTCGACCGGGGCGCTGCCCTGGCAGCTCAAGTCGGCCGCCGGCACGGTCGTCGCCAGCGGCCAGAGCACCCCGCGCGGGGTCGACGCCGCCTCCGGGCAGAACGTGCAGACCGTCGACTTCTCGTCCTTCCGTACGCCCGGCACCGGCTACACGCTGGTCGCCGACGGCGAGACCAGTCACCCGTTCGACATCTCCGGCGACCTCTACGACCGGCTGCGGGCCGACGCGATGCAGTTCTTCTACGCCCAGCGCAGCGGCATCGAGATCGACGGTGACCTGATCGGCGAGGAGTACGCCCGCCCGGCCGGTCACCTCGGCGTGGCCCCCAACCAGGGCGACACGCAGGTGCCCTGCCAGCCCGGCGTCTGCGACTACTCGTTGGACGTGCGCGGTGGCTGGTACGACGCGGGCGACCACGGCAAGTACGTGGTCAACGGCGGTATCGCCGCCTACCAGTTGCTGAGCGCCTTCGAGCGGACCAAGACGGCGGAGACCGCCGCCGGTGGCGCCGCACTGGGTGACTCGACGCTGCGGGTGCCCGAGCGGGGCAACGCGGTGCCGGACATCCTCGACGAGGCCCGCTGGGAGATCGAGTTCCTGCTCCGGATGCAGGTGCCGGACGGCAAGCCGCTGGCCGGGATGGTCCACCACAAGATCCACGACAAGGCGTGGACCGGCCTGCCGCTCGCCCCGCAGGACGACGCCCAGCCGCGTGAGCTGCACCCGCCGACGACCGCCGCCACCCTGAACCTGGCTGCCGTCGCCGCGCAGTGCCAGCGCCTGTTCGCCCCGTACGACGCGGCGTTCGCCGCCCGCTGCGGCGCCGCCGCGTCGAGCGCGTACGCCGCCGCGAAGGCGCACCCGGCGGTCTACGCCGACCCGAACGACGGCATCGGCGGCGGCGCGTACGACGACACCAACGTCACCGACGAGTTCTACTGGGCGGCCGTGGAGCTGTACCTGACCACCGGCAAGAAGGCGTACCTGGACGACCTGACCGCCTCGCCCCAGCACGCCGGCGACGTGTTCGCCACGGGCGGCGCGTTCAGCTGGCAGAGCGTGGGCGCGGTCGGCCGGCTCGACCTGGCCACCGTGCCGAACGGCCTGCCGGCCGCCGACAAGACCCGGGTCCGCGCCTCGGTGACCGCCGCCGCCGACAACTACCTGACCACCCTGCACGCCCAGGCGTACGGCCTGCCGGTGCCGGGCGAGGCGGCAAGCTACGTCTGGGGCAGCAACAGCAACATCATCAACAACATGGTCGTGCTGGCCACCGCGTTCGACCTGACCCGGGACGCGAAGTACCGGGACGGCGCCGTGCAGGCGACCGACTACCTGCTCGGCCGCAACGCGCTGAACATGTCGTACGTGACCGGCTGGGGCGAGCAGAACGCGCGCAACCAGCACAGCCGGATCTTCGGCAACCAGCTCAACCCGGCCATGCCGAACCCGCCGGTCGGCTCGCTCGCCGGTGGCCCGAACGCCGCCCTGCAGGACCCGTTCGTCGCCCAGCTGCTCAAGGACTGCGCGCCGATGTTCTGCTATGTCGACGACATCAACTCGTACTCGACCAACGAGGTGGCGATCAACTGGAACTCGGCGCTGGCCTGGCTCGCGTCGTTCCTCGCCGACCAGGGGGAGGCCAAGGCCGTGGCCCCGCGCACCTGCGCGGTCAGCTACCAGGTGCACGGCACCTGGCCGGACGGCTCCAACACCCAGGTCGTCCTGCGTAACACCGGTGACACCGCGATCAACGGCTGGACGCTGCGGTACGCCTACAACGGCGACCAGAAGGTCACCCAGGCGTGGACGGCCAAGGTGACCCAGTCCGGGGCCACCGTGACGGCGAAGAACGAGTCGTACAACGCGAAGATCGCGCCGGGCGCCAGCATCACCTTCGGTCTGCTCGCCAAGACCGGCACGCTGGCCAACCCGTCGCCGGACCTGATCACCGTCAACGGCGTCGCCTGCACGGTGTCCTGACCGGCACTCCCACCCTCGGGCCCCGGGCTGCCACCCGGGGCCCGAGCGCGCCGGACGGTCGTCCCCCGACCGTCCGGCGCTCCCCCACCAGGCCCCACACCCCCGACACCACCACCCGGCACCCCACCACCCGGCACCCCACCACCCGGCAGGCCCCACCGCCCACCGCCGCCACCCGGCACGCCCACCACCCGGCTCGCCGACCGCCCACGCCCAGCCCGACCAACCGGCACGGCCAGCCCGCCAGTCCGATCGGCCCGCCGAACCCGACCCGACCGACCGGCACGTCCTGTCCGGTCCAGTAGTGGAGACGAGTTCCATGCCCGAGCTGACCAGGATCTCCGACGCCGAACGTCGGCGCATCGTCCACGAGTTCGTTGACGAGACCGTCGGCGACGCCCACCCCGAGGTCGTGGCGATGGTCCGTGACCTCACGTTCCGGGTCCGCGACACCGTCGAACTGGCCCGCGCCGCCGGCATCACCCCCGAGTCGCCCCGCGCCAGCCACGTGGTGGCCGCGCTGGTCGCCGCGTACGGCGAGGTCTTCGACCGGGTCGACGACGCCGGTTACCGCAGCGCGCTACTGGCCCGCCTGGAAGTCGCGAACGACCCCCGGACCGAGCGCTACTTCCAACTCCTCGCCACGGTCAACGGCTGGACCCCGCCCCCCACCCTGACCCCCGTCCTGGACTGGTTCATCGCCGCCCTGCGTCACCATCCCGCCCCCTGACCGCCCTTCGCGCCCTACCCGACCCGGACCCCGCCCTCCGCGCTCCCGCCTGATCGGCGGTGGAGCGGCGCGGGCAACGGAGGCGCAGGGTTGGCGGCGGCGCGCGCGATGCCAGCAGTACGGACGGTACGGATGGGGGCCGGTGGCGATGGCGCGGCAGGGCCAGCAGCACGGACGATGCGAGCAGACGAGCGGCGCGAGCCGAGCCGGCGGCACGAGCGGAACCGGCGGCGCAGGCAGTGCCAGCAGCACAGGCAGCGCGGTCACCGAGACCTGACGACCCGCGGCTCGGGCTCGGGCTCGGGCTCGGGGAGATCGTCTGTCTACCCACACCATTGCCCGAGACCTGTATGCCTGCTGGGCATTAATATGACGGACAGTCATACCTGTTCCAGGACAGTCATATCTATCTGCCGCTAACGCAAAGTGACGATCACTACAAGGCATGGGGTGGGCGGCGCCGTCTTGTCGATGACCGCGACCAGCAGTCCCAGCCGGCAGGGTGAGAGCGGACCAGGGAGCCGGAGGTCCCACTTGAGCAGCGCGGCCACCTCGTCCCACGCCCGCCTGGCACGAACGCGTGACACGAACGCGTGACACGAGCGAGCCGAACCGGGCCGAGCCGCGCAGTGCCGCGCCGACTGAACTGAGCAGGGCCGAGCAAGGCCGAGCAGTTCTGAGCTGCGCAAAAGCAGGACCGAAGCAGGGCAGGACCGCGCAAGGGCAGGACCGCGCAAGGGCAGGCCAGAAACGGGAGCAGGGCCGAGCGCCCGCTGTCACGGCACGACAGGCGGGCGCTCGAACCCGGCCGGACTCAGCCGGGCAGGCCGCTGACGGCGGCGGGCACGGCGACGTCGCCGCCGGTCCAGACGTAGCTGGCGTCCACGTCCGGTGCGGCGAATCCTCCGGCGAACAGCGAGTTGACCCGGGACGCCTCGGCGGCGCTGGGCTTGGCGTTGCGGCAGGAGACCGGGGCGCTGCTGCCCGACATGAGGTCGGTGCACAGGCCGGTCCGGTTGTCCGGCAGGCCGAGGATGTGGCCGATCTCGTGGGTGGCGATCCTGGTCCGGTCGTAGCCCTGGTCGACGGCCTGGGTGCCCATCCAGACCCGGCCGTTGCCCAGGCTGGTGGTCTGCGCCCGGGGCCAGCCCGTGTCGACGTAGATGGTGATGTTGCCGGGCGTGCGGGCGACCAGCCGAACATTGCCCACCGAGCTGTTCCAGATCGTCGCGGCCTGGTCGAAGTTGGTGCGGAACTCGCCGGCCCGGCTCGCGTCGTAGTAGACCGTCCGGGCGGCCGCCGACGCGGTGGTGCCGGCCGAGGTGACCGCGCCGGTCGCCGCGAGCACCAGCGCCAACAGGGTCCCGGCGGTACGCGAGAACTGTCGTCGTCGAATCATCCGACCTCCATCGATAGAAGTTTACCGATGTTATGTGGTCGGTCGGACCCGGGTCGAATAGCGGTTACGTCATACCGCCGCGACCGCCCGCCCGGCCACTCCCGCCGCGACCGCCCGCCCGGCCGCTCCCGCCGCGACCGCCCGCCCGGCCACTCCCGCCTCAGCCACCCGGTCAGCCGATCTCCTCGTCGAGGAAGCACCAGCGCCAGGACTCCCCCGGCTGGATCGAGCGCATCACCGGGTGCCCGCTCGACTCGAAGTGCTTGGTCGCGTGCTGGTACGGCGACGAGTCACAGCACCCCACCTGCCCACACTCCACACACGACCGCAGGTGCACCCAGTCGTCGTTGCCGACGGCCACGCACTCCGGGCAGGCGTCGGTGACGGTCGGCTCGGCGGTCCCCGCCCCGGTCAGGTGCGCACAGCTCATCAGTCGCTCTCCCGTCGCAACAACGACTCCTCCAGGTCAAGGTCACGGTAGGCCCGCACCAGCACCTCCTCGGGAATCCGTCCCTCGTCGCGGGCGGCCCGGAAGACCTCCCGCTCGGCGTCGATCATCTCCTGCCGCAGCCGACCGTACGCCTGCGACGGGGTCTCCCGGTCGCTGCCGCCGAGCCGTTCCCAGGCCAGGTTGGTGCGGCTCTGCACCAGCCCGCGCAACCGCTCCACCACGGCCGGCGGCGCACCGTCGGCCAGCGCGTCCAGCTTCTCCCGGGCCGCCCGCCCGGCCTGCTGCTGCACCGTCGCGGCGGAGAGCGCGTCGGCCACCGGGTCGTCCGGGGGCAGTTTCAACCGGCGGGCCAGCCACGGCAGGGTCGCGCCCTGGCCGAGCAGGGTCGCCATGATCACCGCGAAGGCCAGCCAGATGAACAGCGCCCGCTGGTAGGGCTGTTCCCCGGCCAGGGTCAGCGGCAGACCCAGCGCGGCGGCCAGGGTCACCACCCCGCGCATCCCGGCCCAGCCGATGACGATCGGGAACTGCACCGGCGGGCCCGGGTCGCGCTGCCGGACCCGGGGCACCAGCCGGGCCAGGTAGGTGGCGGGGAAGACCCAGACGAACCGGGTCAGGAAGACCGTCGCCAGCACCGCCGCGGTGATCCCCACCAGCCGCCCGGTCGGCTCGTCGAGATCCCGCAGCACCTCGGGCAGTTGCAGGCCGACCAGCAGGAAGACCAGCCCCTCCAACAGGAACTGCACCAGCCGCCAGAACGCGCCGGTCTGCAACCGGGAGGCGGCCGACAGCAGCAGCGGCATCTTGTGGCCGATACCCAATCCGGTGACCACCACCGCCACCACCCCGGAGGCGTGGATCTCCTCGGCGGCGAAGACCACCGCGAACGGCACGATCAGCGACAGCGCGTTGTCCAGCAGCGGGTCGGTGGTCCGCTTGTGCAGGTAACCGAAGACCACCACGCCCAGCAACCCGACCAGCACCCCGCCACCGGTGGCGACCACCACCTCCTGCGCGACGTACCCGAAGCTCACCGAGCCGGCGCTGGCGGTGGCCGCGACGATCGCCACCCGCAGCAGCACCAGCGCGGTGGCGTCGTTGACCAGGCTCTCCCCCTCCAGGATGGTCACCACCCGCCGGGGCAGGCCCACCCGCCGGGCCACCGCGGTCGCGGCGATCGCGTCCGGCGGGGCCACCACCGCACCCAACGCCACACAGATCGCGTACGGCAGGTCGGGCAGGAACAGGTGCACCACGGTGCCCACCACGAAGGCGGTGAAGATGACCAGACCCACCGCGAGCAGCAGGATCGGCCGCAGGTTGAGCCGGAACGCCGGCACCGACGTACCCAACGCCGCCACGTAGAGCAGCGGCGGCAGGATGCCCACCAGCACCAGGTCGGGATCGAGTCGGACGTGCGGGAACCCCGGCAGGAAGGACAGGCCGAGGCCCAGCACCACCAGCAGGATCGGCGCGAGCAGGCCCAGCTTGCGGGCCAGCGCGGCACCGAAGGTCGCGATGGCCAGGAAGACCACGACCTCGAACAGAGCTTCCATGGGGTACGAGCCTAGGGGTACGACCCGGCCGGGGTGATCACCCGGCGGCGCGCAGTTTCGGCAGCACCTCCGCGCCGAACGTGTCGATGAAGGCGCGCTGCTCCTGCCCGACGTGGTGCAGGGCGATCTGGTCGACGCCCAGCGACAGGTACTCCTCGAGCCAGCCCACGTGCCGGCCCAGATCCGACGACACGTTCACCACCTCGGTGACCTGCTCCAGCGGCACCCGCTCGCTGACCGCGTCGAAGTGCTCGGCGGTGTCCAGGTCCCAGCAGACCGGCGGCGGGAAGATGTTGCTGCGCCACTGCTCGTACGCGATCGCCTCCGCCTCGGCCTGCTCCGGCGCCCAGCTCACGTGCACCTGCAGGTGCACCGGTCCCCGCCCACCGGCGTCCCGGTAGGCGTCGATCATCTCGCGCAGGTGCGCGGTCGGCGCGTTCACGGTGATCAGCCCGTCCGCCCACTCGGCGCACCACCGGGCGGTGGCCACGCTGACCGCCGCCCCGATCAGCGCCGGGGGTTCCTCGGGCCGGGTCCACAGCTTCGCGCGGTCCACCCGGACCAGGCCGTCGTGGCTGACCTCCTCGCCGGCCAGCAGCGCCCGGATCACCTCGACGCACTCCCGCAGCCGGGCGGTACGCACGTCCTTACGCGGCCAGCCGTCGCCGGTGATGTGTTCGTTGCTCGCCTCGCCGGTGCCCAACGCCGCCCAGAACCGGCCCGGGTACATCGCGCCGAGGGTGCCGATGGCCTGCGCGATGATCGCCGGGTGGTAGCGCTGGCCGGGGGCGTTGACCACCCCGAACGGCAGCCCGGTGGCCTGCAGCGCGGCCCCCAGCCAGGACCAGGCGAACCCGGACTGGCCCTGCCGGGTGCTCCACGGCGAGAAGTGGTCCGATGACATCGCGGCGTCGAAGCCGGCGCGTTCGGCGTGCACCACCGCCTCCAGCAGGCGACTCGGATGGATCTGCTCGTGGGAGGCGTGGAAGCCGAACACCGTCATGGCGTCCTTCCGTACCCATGACGGTGTCCGGTTAAAGCTCGCCCGCGCCGACTTGGCCGGCGGGGTCGTCCGCCGCCCGGCCCGGGTGGCGGCGACGCGGGGTCACTCGGCGTGCGCGCCGGCCCCGGCGGTGGCGGCACCCTCCCCCACCCAGACGGTCTTGGTGTTGCAGAACTCCCGCATCCCCAGCGCCGACAGCTCCCGGCCGTAGCCGGAGTTCTTCACCCCGCCGAAGGGCAGCTCCGGGTACGAGGTGGTCATGCCGTTGACGAAGACGTTGCCGGCGTCCAGGTCGGTGGCGAACCGCTCCTGCTCCGCCGGGTCGGTGGTCCAGGCGTTCGCGCCCAACCCGAAGGGCGTGCCGTTGGCCACCTCGATCGCCTCGTCGTACGACGACACCCGGTAGAGCCCGGCGACCGGCCCGAAGACCTCCTCGGCCCACATCCGCATCTGCGGGTTCAGGTCGGTGACCACGGTCGGCGGATAGAACCAACCGTCGCCGGTCGGCTTCTCGCCGCCGCAGAGCACCGTCGCGCCGTGCTCCACCGCGTCCTGCACCTGGGCGTGGATCTCGTCCCGGCCGCTCTCGCTGGCCAGCGGGCCGACGTCGGTGTCGGCGTCCATCGGGTCGCCGACCCGCAGCGCGGCCATGTTCGCGGCGAACTTCCCGGCGAAGGCGTCGAAGACGTCGGTGTGCACGATGAACCGCTTGGCGGCGATGCAGGACTGGCCGTTGTTCTGGCAGCGGGCGGTGGTGGCCACCTCGGCGGCCCGGTCCAGGTCGGCCGAGGGCATCACCACGAACGGGTCGCTGCCGCCCAGCTCCAGCACCGTCTTCTTCAGCTCCCGGCCGGCGATCTGGGCGATGGAGCGGCCCGCGCCCTCGCTGCCGGTCAGCGTGGCGGCCCGGACCCGGGGGTCGGCGAGGATCCGGTCGACGGCGTCGGAGCCGACCAGCAGGGTGGTGAACGCGCCCTCGGGGAAGCCGGCCCGGCGGAACACGTCCTCCAGGTAGAGCGCGGTCTGCGGCACGTTGGAGGCGTGTTTGAGCAGGCCGGTGTTCCCGGCCATCAGGGCCGGCGCGGCGAACCGCAGCACCTGCCAGAGCGGGAAGTTCCACGGCATCACCGCGAGCACCGCCCCGATCGGCTGGTAGCGGACGAAGGCCCGCTTGGCCTTCACGGCGGCGGCGTCGGCGGGCTCGTCGGCGAGCATCCGCTCCGCGTGCGCGGCATAGAACCGGCAGGCGGTCGCGCACTTGGTGACCTCGGCCTTCGCTGCCGTGTAGGTCTTGCCCATCTCGGTGGTCATCAGCCGGGCGGTGTCGTCGCGTTCGGCGTCGAGCAGGTCCGCGGCGGCGTTCATCCACTGCGCCCGCTGGGCGACCGTGGTGCGGCGCAGGTCCCGGAACGCCAGGTCGGCCCGGTCGATGGCGGCGTCGATCTGCTCGGTCGACATCGGCTCGTACGACTTGAGCACCTGACCGGTGGCGGGGTTGGTGGTGGCGATGGGCATCTCGTACTCCTGTCACTCGAAGAGTGAGTGCCGCGCGCCCGGCTGCTCATGGCGGCGGGCGGCACGGCGGCGCTGGATGACGACCAGGTCGACGACCGCCACGACGGCGAACAGCGCGCAGAGCACACCCAGCCAGGCCAGCCCGGCCCAGAACGCGCCGACCGCGAAGACGGTCATGCTCACCAGGCCGAACAGGGCAAGCGTCAGGCGGAGGTTCAACGCGCTGTAGGCGTGGCCGACCGTGCCACGGGCACGCCGGGGCTGCGATCTCGTCATCGTCTGGGGCTACCCCGGCACGGACACCGTTAACCGGCCCCGACGCCCGGATCACGACGGGTGTCTTACACACTCGTACCAGATTCATGTTTCCAGGTATTTAATCTGCCCGGAAGTCGACACGACCGGGCCGTAGCACCGCACCTGGCCCGTAGAGTGACCGGGCTGTCGCTCTGCGCCGTCTGACCGGGGGAAGACGCATGCCTCGACGCTGGGTCGCCGCCGTGGCCTGCCTGTTCGCGCTGGTCGCGCTCGCCTGCGAGGAGGGTGGCGGGGCGTCGCCCCGCCCGACGAAGAGCGGGTCGACACCGACCGGCCTGCCCACCACGATGGCCGCCCTCGGCGACTCGATCACCACCGGTTTCGGCTCCTGCCTGGTGCTCACCTCGTGCCAACGCAACTCCTGGTCCACCGGGGACGGCATCCGGGTGGAGAGCCACTACCGGCGGCTGCTCGACGCCGACGCGCCGATCCGCAACCGGGCCCGCAACCACGCCGTGCCGGGGGCCCGCGCCGAGGCCCTCGCCGGGCAGGCCGGTGCCGCCGTCAAGGACAAGGCCGACTACGTCACGGTGCTGATCGGCGCGAACGACGCCTGCCGCGCCGACATCGACGCGATGACCTCGACGGCCACCTTCCGCAGCCAGGTCGACCGGGCGCTGCGGGTGCTGCGCGAGGGCCGCCCCAAGGCCCGGGTGCTGGTGGCCAGTGTCCCCGACCTGAACCGGCTGTGGGAGATCGGGCACACCGAGTCCCGCGCGGTGCGGATCTGGAAGACCGGCATCTGCCCGGCCCTGCTGGCCCACCCCACCTCGGACGCCAAGGCCGACCGGGACCGCCGGGCCCGCTTCGCCGAACGGATCGACGCGTACAACAGCCAACTCAAGGCGGCCTGCCGGGCGTACGGGTCGCGGTGCCGCTACGACGGCGGCGCGGTGCACCGGGTGCGGTTCAGCCTGGACGAGGTCAACGCGCTGGACTGGTTCCACCCCAACGTCGCCGGGCAGAACCGGCTCGCCGACGCGACCTTCCCGGCGGCCGGCTGGCGGCTGTGAGCCACCCGGGCAGCCGCCGGGCCGGATCCGGCGTGCCCACTGATCAGGGGCGACGCGGTTGGGGCACCCCGCCCCGGTGTTCCCGGTAGAGCGTCTGGGCGCGCTCGGCGAGATCCTTGGTGGCCGACGAGTTGGCCCAGGTGCCGAGGATGATCGCGGCCCCGGGGACGACCTTGGCGAAGACCCGTTTCGCCGCCCGCACCCCGGCCATCCGGGCCAGCCGGACGCCCAGTTGCAGCATCACCCGCCCCAGCGGATTCTGGGCCGCGTGGCCGAACAGCGCACCGGCCCGCTCCCGACCGGCCGCGACGCCCAGCGCCAGCCGGGCCGTCTCGGCCGCCTTGTGCACCTTCTGCAGGACGAGCAGGTCGGTGGCCCGGTCCGGGTGCTCAGGGTCCGCCCCGTACGCGGCGGCGACGTGCAACACCAGGCGGGCCTGGGTCCAGGCCAGCACCCCGACGTCGATGACGGCACCCGGTAGCCCCGCCGCGCCGGAGACCGCCCCGGAGAGCCGGGCCCGGTTGACGAAGCGCCGGATCGCCTGCTCGGCCAACTGGTCGGCGGTCGCGTCGGGTCGTTCCGCCCGCGCCTTGGCGAGCCACTGCGCCGCCTCCGGGCCGAGCCGGCGGACCGCCTCCAGGGCCAGGTGCTCCGGGGCGTACTGCGGATCTTCCCGCATCCGGTCCCAGAGCCGGGCCGGCGGCGCCTCGGGGGCGTCACCCGGGTCACCGGCCGGTGCTCCCGGCACCGGCGTGACCGCCACCCCCGGCACCGCTGCGACAGCCGTTCCCGGGGCCGCCGGTGGTGGCGCGGCCGTCGGGACGACGGGCGACTGCGTCGCGGGGACCGTCGGTGTGTCGGCCCGGACCGGCGGCGTGGGGACGGTCGGTTCGTCGTCGACAGGCACGGCGTCGGTCACAAAGGCTCCCGGGGGTGGAATCGGTTCAGGGGCGGTCAGCGGCGGCGGCCCGACAGCTTGCTGGCTGCCTGCTTGAGCCGCGCCTGGTTCTCCGGCTTGGCCAGCTCGCGCCGACCCCGGTCGACCAACTGCTGCCCCTTGGGGGAGCGCAGGAAGGCGCTGATCCGCTGCATCAGTGCTGACATGTCGTCCTCCGATCGGGTGTCCTACGTCATGTGTACCCGATTCGAGCAACCGCCAACCGTCCACTGTGTCCGGTCGAGGATATCCACCGACCGGTTTCGCCCCGAACGGACCCGACCGCCCCGCACGGCCCGGGCCCGCAGGACGGGACGAACGGGACCGGCCCGCCCGAGCGGGGCTCGGGCGGGCCGGGTCACCGGGGCGGATGCCGCTCCGGCCGGACAGGCGGTGATTCAGACCAGGATGGCGCCGACCACCTCGGTGGCCCGCCACTCGTGCTGGGCGTAGAGGTCCGGGTAGGCCGAGATCTGCACGGCCTGCGCGGCGACGGTCAACGGCAGGTCCTCCCAGCCGGGAATCGCCAGCAGCGCGGTGAGGAACGCCCGGGTGGCGAACGCCGGGTCCATCAGCTGACCGACCTCGCCCCAGCCGCTGCTGGGCCGCTGCTGGAACAGCCCGACCGAGTCGTGGTCCCAGCCGATCGCCTGGTGCGGGTAGTTCTGCGACTCGGGCAGCACGCCGCTGGCGTAGTTGTAGAGGTTGCTCTCCTGCATCGCGGTGGCCACCGCGATGATCAGGGCCCGGCGGGGCACACCCATCGCCCGCCCGGCCTTGACGATCTCCTTGGCGTTGTCCATCTGGGCCTGGTCGAGACCGGCCACCGGGACGATCCGCTTCGGTTTCGGCTTCGGCGTGGGCTTGGGGCGGGGCTTGGGCCTGGTGGTCCTGGTCGCGGTCGGCGTCGGGGCGGCGGCCGTCGGGCTGGCGACGGTCGGGCTGGCGGTGGGGGTGCCGGGAACGATGGTGACCGGGGTACGGATCTCGGCGCGGGAGGCGGCCTGCCGGCTGCGTTCGGCGAGCGCCGCCTCGGTGCCGGCCCGGTCGGCGGTCGGCTCGTCCGGCAGGGCCTGTGCGCCGGCGACGGCGGTCGCGCCGAGGCAGCAGAGCACCCCGGCGGCGAGGGCCACCCGGGTACGCACCGGGCGGCGTCGGAGGTTAAGGAGCCCGCCGAGGCGGGTACGGAAGGAGCGGGGTTCATCGAGAACGCCGACCTGAACGGACGAGGGGGCGTCGTCCGAACGGCCAGTCATGCCCTTGGGGGCGACCTGGTCGTCGATGGTGTCGTCGTCACGCATCCGCCGAGGCTAGACACGCTCCCATCCGGTGACCCACCGTCACAGGGTGGCCCTCATCACAATCGCGCACCTGCGGGTGGGACACCCGTCATGGACGCGCGGCCAGGGTGACAGACCTCCCGCAACAGGCATTACGGTCAGGAAATCCGGGCGACGTCGTCCCGCGTGGTCAACCGCCCAGAGCGCCGCAGCCGGCCGCATGATCCACTATGTCCGCCTTTCGGATGACAGGCCGGAACCATCCGACCGAGTCGTCCCGGCACTATCGGCGAATTGGTGGCTTCCTCCGGGTTTGATAGCCGGATCGGTCACGACACGCCCAGTGCTGGAATGGATGACGCCGACAGGTACGTTCCCCGAACCGGGTGCCGTCCGCGCACGGTCGCCCGTACGCGCGTGTTTCCTCAGGAGGTCCGACCGGTGCTCGACCCACACGAGCTCTACGAGCTCACCGACGATCTGCCCGACCTCGGCCAGCCGGTGCTGATCCAGGCGCTCACCGGCTTCGTCGACGCCGGCAACGCCAGTCGGCTGGCCCGCGAGCAGCTGCTCACCTCGCTGGACGCCCGCACGATCGCCACCTTCGACGTCGACCAGCTCTTCGACTACCGGTCCCGCCGCCCGGTGATGACCTTCGTCGAGGACCACTGGGAGGACTACGACGCCCCCGAGCTTGCCCTGCACCTGCTGCACGACGACGACGAGACGCCGTTCCTCCTGCTCACCGGCCCGGAGCCGGACCTGCAGTGGGAGCGTTTCGTGGCGGCGGTCAGCGCGGTGGCCGCCCGGCTCGACGTCCGGCTCACCGTCGGGCTCAACTCGATCCCGATGGCCGTGCCGCACACCCGGCCCACCGGGGTCACCGCACACGCCACCCGCCGGGAACTGATCTCCGGCTACGAGCCGTGGTTGCAGCGGGTGCAGGTCCCGGGCAGCGTCGGGCACCTGCTGGAATACCGGCTCGGCCAGGCCGGCCGGGACGCCCTCGGCTTCTCCGCCCACGTGCCGCACTACGTCGCCCAGACCGAGTACCCGGCCGCCGCCGAGGTGCTGCTCTCCTCGGTGTCGCGCAGCACCGGCCTGCTGCTGCCCAACGACAGCCTCCGCTCCGCCGCCGAGGTGGTCCGGGTCGAGATCGACCGGCAGGTCGCCCAGACCGACGAGGCCGCCGCGCTGGTCACCGCCCTGGAGGAGCAGTACGACGCGTTCGCCCGGGGACGGGGCGAGAAGAACCTGCTGGCCGCCGAGACCGGCCCGCTGCCCACCGCCGACGAGCTGGGCGCCGAACTGGAACGCTTCCTCGCCGAGCAGACCCGACCGGGCGACACCCCGGGCACCTGACCCACCCGTACCACGGCGGCGGCGACCCGACCCGGGACGCCGCCGCCCGGTCATCCCTGAGGCACCGGCACGCCGGGGCGGCCCGGCGCACCGGCGTGCCACCAGGCCCGGCGAGCCGGTGCGCCGCCAGGCCCGGCGGGCTGCCCGGCGGGGCGGGCCGGGATGCGGCAGGCTGGGCACATGCGCCTGGCGACCTGGAACGTGAACTCGGTGAAGGCCCGCCTCCCCCGGCTGCTGGACTGGCTGGCCGGCACCACCCCCGACGTGGTCTGCCTCCAGGAGACCAAGTGCCCCGACGGGGCGTTCCCGGTCGCCGAGGTCGGTGAGCTGGGCTACGAGGTGGCCAGCCACAGCGACGGCCGGTGGAACGGGGTGGCGATCCTGTCCCGCGTCGGCCTGACCGACGTCACCGTCGGCTTCCCCGGCGAACCGGGCTTCCCGCAGCCCGAGGCCCGCGCCATCTCCGCCACCTGCGCCGGGGTCCGGATCTGGTCGGTGTACGTCCCGAACGGCCGGGCGGTCGACGACCCGCACTACGCCTACAAGCTGGCCTGGTTCGCGGCGCTGCGGGACGCCCTGGAACCGGAGGTGGCCGCCGGTGGGCCGGTAGCCGTCTGCGGGGACTTCAACGTCGCCCCGACCGACGCCGACGTCTGGGACCCGGCGCTCTTCGCCACCTCCACGCATGTCACCCCCGCCGAGCGGGCCGCCCTGGCCGCCCTGCGCGACCTCGGACTCAGCGACGTGGTGCCCACCCCGATGAAGGGCCCGCACCCGTACACCTACTGGGACTACCGGGCCGGCATGTTCCACCAGAACAAGGGCATGCGCATCGACCTGGTGTACGCCTCCGCGCCGCTGGCCGCGACGGTCCGCACCGCGTACGTGGACCGGGAGGCCCGCAAGGGCAAGGGCCCCTCCGACCACGCCCCGATCGTGGTCGACACCGACCCACCGGCTGTCGACGCACCCTGACCCGCCCCGGGACAACGCCGCCAACGGTTCCGGCTCCTGCCCTGCGGGGGCGTCACCTCCTATCGGGGATGCGCCGCCGCCTGTCGCGGGTGCCCTATCGCCGGACGCCCCCACACTTGTCGCGGAGGGGGTGGCCGTCCCTGCAGTTCGGGTATCGCGGGGGTCCCCGGCCTTATCGCAGGGGTGCCCCTGTCTATCGGGGGTGGGATGTCTTGGCGCGGTCGACGAAGCCACGCCACGCTCCCGGCGTGAACGTCAGCGTCCCGCCGTCGCGGTCCTTCGTGTCCCGCACCAGGACGACGCCGGGCAGGTTGTCCGCCACCTCGACGCAGTTGCCGCCGTTGTTGCCGCTCCTGGTGCTCTTGCGCCACCGCGCACCGGTCACGTCCATGTCGCCGCCACCTTCCGAATGAGATCCAGGGACTGGGCCCGGGGCAGGGCCTCCCCCACTATGCGCGCCCACCGCTGCTCCAAGGTAGCGATATCCTGACGCTGGTCGATGATCTGCGCCCGCACCTGACCATCCACATGCGCCACCCGCGTCCTGCTGCCGACATCAGCCCATCACCTGCGGACCGACCCCGCCAGCCGCACAGTCAGCTTCACTCTGCCGCCGCGTCGGCCCACAGTGCGTCAAAGTGCTCGAGGTACCTGCTGAACGGCCCGCCGCTCTCCCGTCGGCGAAAATGAAGCGTGACGGAGTCCTGGCCCAGTGCGCCGCCGATATGGGTGGCGACGATGGCGTCGTTGTCGAACACCCACACCGACATCCCGACATGCCGGTCGGACAGCCGGACGGCCAACGGTGAGGCCGACTTGCTGATCTCGGCTCGTGTCATGGCGATCCGCGTAGCGAGGTTGAGCGGCGTCGCCTCGATCCGGTCCCGGCTGGTGGTGACCGGGCTCGCCGGATCACCCAGCAGGAAACGTACGTCCGCGCCGGCCTGGGCTTTCGCTCCGATGGTCTCGGCGGCGTTCGGCACTTCCAGCCAGACGAAATAGCTGGTGTAGCCACCGAACAGGAGGCGGGACCGTGCCCCCTCGATCAACTCTCGGAAGAGCGTTCGGGGCAGTTCGGAGCGGCGCGCGTAGACGCCCACCAACTCACGGTCGGCACCCAACTTGACCGCGCGACGCACAGCTTCAGGCCACAGCACGTCCACATCCTTACCCAGAACGCTGGCCACCCGCACACGCGAGCGCGGATGCGGCAGTCGCCCCCGGCTGACCCACCGTTCCACCGTCTTCGCATCGACATCGCACTTCTCAGCGAGCTGGCTGACCGTCAGCCCGGCAGTGGTCAGCGCCTCCCGCAGGAAATCGTTTCTCGGCACTGGAGGGGACCTTTCCTAGACGTCCCTCGATGGTCGCATACGGGCGGTTAATTCGTCCGTCACTCGCTGCAAAGGTTCGTAGCAGAGCGACGCCACCGGTCTGGGTGAGATCCCACCGGTCGCGTCTGCCCGAGGGGCCGCCCGGTAGGAGGGGACCGGACGGCCCCTCCTCCACAACCAACGGACATAAGGGACCGCCATGCCTGAGGAGCAGCCGAGACAGCCCACGCCCGCACCGGGCCCGCCATTCCCACCGGCTCCACCACCCGCGCGCCCGATCGTCCCCGGGCCGATCGGGCCGTTCGTCCCGCCCTACCGGGGGCCGGGCCGGATCACCCGCATCGTGCCGGGGCACCGCTGGACGGGCGGGCGAAACCGGGGTCCACAGTGAGGGGGACGGCGGTCGGGGCCGGTGACCTGCTGCACCTGACCAGGGAGGCGAGCGTGCAGTTCAGCCGGCCGATCACGGTCCGGGTCATCCGGGTGCTGACCGACTGGCACACGTACGACGGGTGGGTGTGGATCGACGCGTACCAACTGGATGCCGTCGGCGAAGCGGTCCGGCGGCGGACCCTGTTCCTGATGCCGGCGGGTGCCCGCCGGCCCACCCCGCAGCCGGGGCGATCCGCCGGCCGGCCGGGGGCGGCCGGGGCACCGCGCGGGGCGGCGACCGCAGCGCGCGGCACCCGGCCAGGCCCGGCACCGGCACGCCGGTCGGCGGTGGCGCGGTGACCGCACCGCTGCCTGGTCCACACACGCCGGTACGCCCGCTCTGGCTGTGCCGGGTCGACGCGCGGCCCTGGCCGTGCGGCGAGGCGAAACTCGCGCTCCTCACGAGGTACGACGGCGACCGGCCGGGTCTGTTGATCCTGCTCTCCCGGTTGTCGGTGGAGGCGAGCACCCACCTGACGCAACTCGACAGCGGTCGCCGAACCGACCTGACCAACCGCTTCCTGCGCTGGGCATACCCGCCCGACGGCTGAACCTCCGCACCGGACGCACTGCACCCCGGCTACCCTGCCGGCGGCTGCCCGCTACCGCCTGCGGAGATCAAGATCGGAACAGGTCGGCGAGGGCGGGCGGCGCAGCCGGGGACGTTCGGGCACGACCCGAAGGGGCAGGCAGCTGATTGTGGAGATTTATTGCGCACCTGGCGACAAGAACTCTCCACAATCAGCTCGGCGCGCTCGCCTCGATCCCCACCCACCGCATCCCGCACCGCACCGCTGCCCGCCCCGCACCGCACCGCACCGCACCACAGCGCACCGCACTGCTGCCCGCTCCGCACCACAGCGCACCGCACCGCACTGCTGCCCGCCCCGCGCCACAGCGCCTCGCACCGCACGGCGGCATCGCGCGGGGGCACCGGCCGGTCAGGGGCTCGGGCGCAGGGACAGGGGCGGTCGCAGGGGCAGGGATAGGGTGGTGGGATGGCAGTCGTGAAGATCAACGCGATCGACGTCCCGCCCGGTGCCGGCGAGGAGTTGGAGAAGCGGTTCGCCGCTCGGGCCGGCGCGGTGGAGAACTCCCCGGGTTTCCTCGGCTTCGAGCTGCTGCGCCCGGTCGCCGGGGAGAGCCGCTACTTCGTCTACACCCGGTGGGAGACGGAGGAGGCGTACCAGGCATGGGTCGCCGGATCGTCCCGGGCCGCACATGCCGGCGAGGGCGGCGAGCAGCGGCGGCCGGTCGCCTCCGGTGCGACGCTGCTGGAGTTCGAGGTGGTCCAGCAGGTGACCGGCAAGGGCTGACCGGCGATACCGCCCACGGCGGTCGCCGGCGGGCGGCTCAGATCCAGGGCAGGACGGGGGCGGTGGCGGGGGCGGCCAGCCGGGCGAGCCAGCCGGCGATCCCGGCGGCACCCTGCATGAAGCCGGGCTCCGGCGGCAGCTGCGGCGGGGTCCTGGTGTGCTCGGTGTTCGACCAGGTGACGCCCGCCGGGGTGGACACGGTGCGGGCGAGGACGTCCTCGGCGAGCGTGTCGGCCCAGGTGAGCAGGGCGGGGTCGCCGGCATCCTGGAAGCGGTCGACCAGCATCTGCCCGACCCCGGCGGTGCCGCAGCAGCGGGCGAGATTGTCCCAGTACCCCGGGTAGAGCCGCTGCGGGAGACGGCTGTCGCGCAGCGCCCCCAGGCATTCCTCGACGGCCAGCCGCCAGCGGGGCTGCGGGTCGACGGCGTCGAGGAGGGCGAAGAGTCGTACCGTGCCGGTCGGGCCGTGGCACCAGCCGAAGGTGACCGCCGGACGGTCCGGGCGGGACGGAACCAGCAGCGGCAGCGCCCACCCGCCGGGGCGGCGCCCCAGGGCCAGCAGTCCGTCGGCGGCGCGCACGGCGATGTCGCGCAGATCGTCGCGACGCAGGGAGTCGCCGGCTGTGGCCAGGACGTAGGCGACGCCGGCCGTGCCGTGGGAGAAGCCGGGCATGAGGCGCTCGTCGCCCGCCCGCATCCGCCAGTGCAGCCCGTCGGGCCGGTCCTCGGCCAGCCCCACCAGCCCGTCGGCGAGGACGTGGGCCGCCTGCGCCACCAGCGGATCGGCATCATCGTCGAGGGCGTCGAGGAGGGCCAGCAGGATGCCGGCGTCGCCGGAGATGACATCGGAACACCGGCCCGGGTCCACCGGACGGCGCAGCAGCCGCTCGGCAATCCGTACCGTCACCGACGCGGCGGTGTCGAGGGCCACCCGGTCGCCGGAGACCCGGCCCCAGGCGCGCAACGCGACCGCCACCCCGGCCCAGCCGCCGAACAGCCCGTCGTCGGGCATCGTCGCGGCGTCCGGCTCGTGCCGGGCAAGATGCACCAGCCGACCCCGGGCCCCGGCCGCGACCCGGCCGAGCGCCGACCCCGCTGCGGTGGCGACGCCGCCGTCGGTCGTGGTGACGACGGGCCCATCGGCCGGGTGGCGGCCGGTGGCAGTGGCCTCGGCGCAGCCGAGCAGCACCCCGGCGGTCCCGGCATAGAGGTCGTCGAAGCGTTCACCCGCCTCCTGCCACCCCAGACCACCCTCGGCGGGCACCGCCACCGACTCGATCCACCTGAACGCCTGCCGCACCACGTCCGCCGTCACCGCGCCGATCCTGCCACCGCCGCCCGACGGCGTCCCCGCAATATCGGGCGCACACCCCGGCCACGACCGGTCAGGGTGGGCGGTCCCGGCCATGACCCGGTCAGGACGGGCTCGGCCCCGGTCGAGACCGGTCAGGGCGGGCGGTCCCGGCCGTGCCCCGGTCAGGCGGCGGACCCGGCCGGCGCGGCGGGGCGCGGGGGTCAGGGTGAGCGGGGGTCAGGGTGAGCGGGGGTCAGGGTGAGCGGGGGTCAGGGTGAGCGGGTCTCGGCCAGCGAGGCGAAGGCGATGACGTTGTCGGCGTAGCCGGTACGCCCGCCGATCCACTGGCCACCACAGGTGATCAACCGCAGGGCCGGCGCTCCGCTGTCACCGTAGACCCGGTCGGCAGGCAGGGCCGACTTGTCGAAGAACTCCACCGAGTCGACCCGGAACACCACCACCCGGCGGTCGTCGCGGGTCACCTCGATCCGATCACCTGGCTTGAGTTTGCGCAGGTCATAGAAGACCGACGGCCCGTCCTTCGAGTCGACGTGGCCGACGATGATCGCCCGGCCCGGCTCGCCGGGGGTCGGACCACGGTCGTACCAGCCGGTCTCCTGGTGCCGGTCCAGCGGCGGGACGTCGATCGACCCGTCCCGGGCCTGACCGACCGGGGCCACCGGGGCGGCCACCTTGATCGTCGGAACGGTGAGCCGGACCGGTCGGCTGGCCGGCAAGCTACCCGGCGTGGGGCTCTGCCGGGCACCGGCCGCCGGCCGCTGCGCCGTCGTGTCGGTCCGGTCCAGTGGGCCGACCGTACGACCCAGCCCGGCCCCGGTGGCGAAGACACCCAGCAGCACCAGCAGCACGGCCAGCGGCACCGACCAGGGACTGCGGGTCGACGCCGGGCCCCCGGGCGACGCCGCCGGCCCGGGGACGCCCGGCTGCGCCGTCGGCCCACCGGGCGGTGGGAACGGGCCATCACTCGGCGGGAACGCAGAGACACCCGGCGGGATCAGCCCACCGGGTGGCGGGAACGGACCGCTGCGGGGTGGCACCGGGCCGCCGGGCGACGCCTGGCCACCGGGTAGCCGGACCGGGTCGTGGTGCTGCGGGTTCGGGCCGGCGGACGGTCGGAACGGGCCGCTACGGGGGCCTGAGGGGACGGGCGACGGGCCGCTACGGGGGCCTGAGGGGACGGGCGGTGGGGGCATGGTCAGCTCCCGGCGACGCCACGCGGCCGGCGGGCCGCCACGATCCCGACGACAGCCCCGGCGATGGTCAGCGCCAACCCGCCGGGCACCAGCAGTCCGCCGGGCAACCCGCCGTCCGCCGCGCCGCCGAAGCCGGTGTGCGGACCGGGGCTGGGCTTGACCTTCTTGACCACCTGGAGCGCCGTCGAGGCGGTCGCCCCGTCGGGACATTCCAGCTTGATCCGGTAGTTGCCGGGCCGGACCCGGTCCCTGACCATCGGGGCGGCGGTGAGCCGTCCGTGCTGCGGCTGCACCTGGACCCGGCCGAAGGCGTCCGAGACGACTGTCGCCGGGATCGAGTTGTCGTGACAGCTCGCCTCGATGCCGACCAGGTAGCCAGGCTCGACGGTGCCCGGGGTCACCTCGACGAAGACCACGCCGGGCGGTGGTTGCGGATCTCCGCCCTGGTCCGGCGCGGGTTGCCCCGGGCCGGGGGCCGCAGCAGCGACCGCCGGGCCGACGACCGGCCCGGCGAACAGCAGGGGCGGGCCAGCGAGCAACGGCACAGCCGGCGGGACAGCCGAGACCGGGACGGCCGAAACCGGCGGAACAGCGGAGACCGGGACAGCGGAGACCGGGACAGCGGAGACCGGGACAGCGGAGACCGGGACGGCCGAGATGGGCGGGGCAGCGGAGACCGGGGCGGCGTGCCAGAGCGCGGGGGCGAGGGCACCGACGGCGACCGCCAGCGCGGTGCGGTACAGCGCGATCGCCACCATGTCCCCCTCCCGGCGCCCAGGGCAGCGCCGGACGACCCGGACGCCGACCTGCCGTACGGGATGAATCGTCTCACCCCCCGACCGACGGCACATCCGATACGGCGGAACCGTCGCGTACGCTCGGGTCGCTGTGACCTCCATCGACCAGAACCCCGCCGTCCCGGTGGCCCCGTCGGCCACCCGGATCCGCACCTTCCATCCCCGTCGGGGCCGGATGAGCAGTCGGCAGACCGACGCGCTGGCCCGGCTCTGGCCGGCGTACGGGATCGAGATCGCCGACCTCGACGGGCCGGTCGATCCGGCCGGTTTCTTCGGTCGGGGTGCGCCGGTGGTGCTGGAGATCGGCTCCGGGATGGGTGACGCCACCGCGGCGATGGCCGCCGCCGACCCGGACCGGGACTACCTCGCGGTCGAGGTGCACACCCCGGGCATCGCCCACCTGCTCGACCTGGTGCAGCGGCACGGCCTGGGCAACGTCCGGGTCGCCCAGGGTGACGCGCTGGACCTGGTCCGGGCCATGCCGGAGCGCTGTCTGGACGCGGTGCACGTGTTCTTTCCCGACCCGTGGCCCAAGTCGCGGCACCACAAGCGGCGCATCATCCAGCCGGAGCACGTGGCGTTGCTGCGGTCCCGGCTGGCCGGCGGCGGGACGCTGCACTGCGCCACCGACTGGGCCGAGTACGCCGAGTCGATGCGCTCGACGCTGACCGCCGACCCGGAGCTGGTCGACGGGTACGCCGGCTACGCGCCCCGCCCCGACCACCGTCCGGTGACCAAGTTCGAACGCCGCGCGCTGACCGCCGGGCGTCCCGTCTTCGACCTGATCCACCGCCGCCGCCCCTGAGCCCGTCGGACCGCCCACCCGGCGGTACGCGGGCCGAGCAGCACCCGCAGCTCCCCGCCGCGCCGCCGGTCGGCCGGCACGTCCCGGGCGGCATCCGACCGCCGGTGACACCGTCTCCTCGGCCATCCGAAAAACCGGGCGGGCGGCGGGGACCGATCGGGGCGGGCGGGGTGGCCCGGTTGGCGGGCGGGGTGGTGGTGCGGGCACGATGGGGACGCTATGACGCTGACTGCCGCGCTGCCTCGAAGCGCCGACCCCGACACCCTCTTCGACGCGTTCGCCGGCTGGGCGTCCGAGCGTGGGCTGAACCTCTACCCCCACCAGGAGGAGGCGGTCATCGAGATCGTCTCCGGCGCCAACGTGATCATGAATACGCCGACCGGTTCGGGCAAGAGCCTGGTTGCGATCGCGGCGCACTTCACCGCCCTGGCCGACGACCGGACGAGCTTCTACACCGCCCCGATCAAGGCCCTGGTGTCGGAGAAGTTCTTCGCGCTGTGCGAGGTGTTCGGCGCGGAGAACGTCGGCATGCTCACCGGCGACGCCAGCGTCAACGCCGACGCCCCGATCATCTGCTGCACCGCCGAGATCCTGGCCAACCTGGCGCTGCGCGAGGGGGCACGGGCCGACGTCGGCCAGGTGGTGATGGACGAGTTCCACTTCTATGCCGAGCCCGACCGGGGCTGGGCCTGGCAGGTGCCGATCATCGAGCTGCCGCAGGCGCAGTTCGTGCTGATGTCGGCCACCCTGGGGGACACCACCCGATTCGTCGACGACCTGACCCGGCGTACCGGCCGGTCCACCGCCGTCGTCCGGTCGGCCGAGCGGCCGGTCCCGCTGATCTTCTCGTACGCGATGACGCCGCTGCACGAAACGCTCGAAGAGCTGCTGGAGACCAAGCAGGCCCCGGTGTACGTGGTGCACTTCACCCAGGCCGCGGCGCTGGAACGCGCCCAGGCGCTGATGAGCGTCAACGTCTGCTCCCGGGCCGAGAAAGACATGATCGCCACCGCGATCGGGAACTTCCGGTTCACCTCCGGCTTCGGCAAGACGCTGTCGAGGCTGGTGCGCCACGGCATCGGCGTGCACCACGCCGGGATGCTGCCCAAGTACCGCCGGCTCGTGGAGACCCTGGCCCAGGCCGGCCTGCTGAAGGTCATCTGCGGCACCGACACGTTGGGCGTGGGCATCAACGTGCCGATCCGCACCGTGCTGTTCACCGGCCTGAGCAAGTACGACGGGGTACGCACCCGGCTGCTCAAGGCCCGCGAGTTCCACCAGATCGCCGGTCGGGCCGGCCGGGCCGGCTTCGACACCATCGGGCGGGTCGTGGTGCAGGCCCCCGAACACGTCATCGACAACGAGAAAGCGCTGGCCAAGGCCGGCGACGACCCCAAGAAACGCCGCAAGGTGGTGAA
Source organism: Micromonospora sp. NPDC049081 (assembly GCF_040648835.1). Lineage (NCBI taxonomy): Bacteria > Bacillati > Actinomycetota > Actinomycetes > Micromonosporales > Micromonosporaceae > Micromonospora > Micromonospora sp. NPDC049081. The sequence goes on from NZ_JBEZEK010000039.1 coordinate 38,053, forward strand.
GAAGAAACCACCGGAGGGCTCGATCGGCTGGGGCGAGCCGACCTTCCAGCGCCTGGTCGAGGCCGAGCCGGAGCCGCTCACCTCCAGCTTCCAGGTCAGCCACTCGATGCTGCTCAACGTGATCGGCCGGCCGGGTGACGCGTTCGCCTCGATGCGGCATCTGCTCACCGACAACCACGAGGACGCCGCCGCCCAGCGCCGGCACATCCGTCGGGCGATCGCCATCTACCGGGCGTTGCGTGCCGGTGGGGTGGTCGAGCAGCTCGACACGCCCGACGAGACCGGCCGGCGGGTCCGGCTCACCGTCGACCTCCAGCTCGACTTCGCGCTCAACCAGCCGCTGTCGCCGCTGGCGCTGGCCGCCATCGAACTGCTCGACGTCGAATCCCCGTCGTACGCCCTGGACGTGTTGAGCGTGATCGAGTCGATCCTCGACGACCCACGCCAGGTGCTCTCCGCGCAGCAGTTCAAGGCGCGCGGCGAGGCGGTCGCCGCGATGAAGGCCGACGGCATCGAGTACGAGGCCCGCATGGAGCTGCTCGACGAGGTGACCTGGCCGAAGCCGCTGGCGGAGCTGCTGCACGCCGCGTACGAGATGTACCGGCAGGGGCACCCCTGGGTGGCCGACCATCAGCTCTCCCCCAAGTCCGTCGTGCGGGACATGTACGAACGCGCGATGACCTTCGGCGAGTACGTGCAGTTCTACGGGCTGACCCGCTCCGAGGGCCTCGTCCTGCGCTACCTCGCCGACGCGTACAAGACGCTGCGACAGACCGTCCCCGAGGACGCCAAGACCGAGGAGCTGATCGACCTCATCGAGTGGCTGGGCGAGCTGGTCCGCCAGGTCGACTCCAGCCTGATCGACGAGTGGGAGCGGCTGCGCAACCCCTCCGACGTCGCCGACGCCGCCCTGGCGCACGCGTCGCTGGAGGAGCGGGTGCCGGCGGTCACCCGCAACGCCCGCGCCTTCCGGGTGCTGGTGCGCAACGCGTTGTTCCGCCGGGTCGAGCTGGCCGCCCTGCGCCGCTGGTGGGACCTCGGCGAGCTGGACGGCGCATCGGGCTGGGACGCCGACGCCTGGGCGGAGGCGCTGGAGCCGTACTTCGAGGCGTACGACGGGATCGGGGTGGGGCCGGACGCGCGCGGCCCGGCGCTGCTCATGATCGAGCAGGGGCGGGAGAAGTGGGCCGTCCGGCAGATCCTGGACGACCCGGAGGGCGACCACGACTGGGGGATCAGCGCCGAGGTCGACCTGGCCGCCTCGGACGAGGTGGGGGCCGCCGTGGTCCGGGTGACGGACGTCGGGCAGCTCTAGCGCGGCGACGAGGCGGCGGCATCACCTGGTGGTGACACCGCCACCTCGCCCACGTGCGTCCGCACCGCCCGGCGGACCGGTCGGTCAGGGCCCGACGGGTTCCTCGGCCGGTCCCGCCGCCGTGGCGGCGTGCAGACCGTGCGCCGCGAGATCGTCGGCCACGGCCAGCCCGAGCCGCACACCGCCGACGTTGGGGCCGAGATCGATCCGGTCCTCGTCGTCCACGGCGAACGCGTCGAACACCCAGTGCACCCCGAGGTAGACCCGGCTACGACCGTTCTCCTCGATCATCTGCCACAGCCCACCGGGGAACCGGCGTGCCAGGCGTGGACGTACCGTGCCGGTGTTGTCCACGCTGGTGCCGTTCAGTTCGTCGGACACGAACTCCAGCCCGTCGGCGAGGTCGTCCGGGCCGTGGCCGCCCCGGCCATAGAACTGGCGCACCGTCTGCAGTGCCGCCGCGCCGAACGTCGCGTGACCCGACGGGTAGGCGGGGAAGTTCGGGGTGCGGTTCTTCTGCCCGACGTTGTTGGTGTTCGGCGCACCCGACGGCAGCCACTCGATGTCGGTGTCCGGATCCAGTTCCGTACCGCCCTGTCCGGTCGGCCCCAGCGCACTGTCGTGCTCCCGGATCCCGACCACCGGACGCCACAGGTCGTGGCGGTACTTCTCGGTCCAGCAGAGAATCCCGCCGTCCGCCATCGCGGTGTTGACCAGTGCGAACAGTCTGGCGTTGGCAGCCGGGTCGTTGTCCCGCGCCCGGGCGACCCGGCGGACGATCTGGTTGAACAGCCGTGGTGGCGTGCCGAGGCCCTTGGCACCGTCGTAGGCCCAGAACAACCCGATGCCGGTTTCGGTGGGCGTCCGCTGCGGGAACCGGTCGGGCACCGTACCGGTGAGATGCGCGGCGATGCCCTTGCCGCGGACCTGCCGCAGGGCCCGCCGGTAGGCCCGGTCGCCGGGGCGTGGCGGACCGTCCAGACCGTGGCGGACGCTGACCGCGAAGCAGGCTGAGCGGGCACCGTGGAAGGGCGCGTAGAAACCCTGCCCGGGGCTGTCCGGGTCCTCCCGGTGGTGTTCCGGGGCGAGCGAGGGCACGTAGCCCTCGTCGCCGTGACCAGGGTCGCCCCGGCGCAGCGCCAGAAGTTCCCCGGCCACCCGCCGCCCGTAGTCGTGGCTCTCGGCGGCGTGTTTGCCGTCGACCAGCCCGGCCGCGAGGTGCCGCGCCGCGAAGTGGTCCCGCTGCGCCGGGTAGAGCGCGCTCAGCGTCGTCCGGGCCGCGCCCGCGACGGCGGCGGCCACGTCGCCCCCGGTCGGCGGCGTCGGCAGCCGGTTGCCGAGGTACGGCTCCTGCCCGCCGACGATGCCGAAGAACGCGTCGTGCATGGCGAGGTGGGTGATGGCCAGCGCCCGCGAACTGCCGAGCGGGCCCCGCGCCCCCGCCTCGGTGGGATCACCCGTCGTGTGGGTGACCCGGTCCGCTTCCAGAGCGACCTCGTTCCAGTACATGATTGGGTCCACGATGCTCCCCCGAGGTGTGGTGGACAGACAGTTTCTCGACACCCGTACCGCATTTCGGATGGACGGCCAGAATTTGACGCGCATTGCGGAGACAATGCCGTTGGGTGCAATTCTCGCCGGATCTGAGCTGCGGCGACGTCGGCGATTCGACGCCCCGATCCTGGATGTATGTCGACAATCAATGGTTGCCACCGGCGGCAGTGCGGGTCAAGCGAAAGCACTGAAATTGTGGGCGACTGTCGGGAGTAGGCATTCGAGAAAACGGTGCAACGGAACCGGGCACGTACGTTGTGCCAGGTGACAGCCCCGCCCGGGGGTCGACCACACGGGGCTGGGCCACGCGCCCCCACTCCGGGGCTTCCGGTCGGCACGGAGCAGCCCTCCCGGCCGCGTCAGCCCGGGCACGGCCGGAGCCTGGGCGCAGCCGAAGCCCGGGCACGGTCGAAGCCCGGGCACGGCCGAAGCCCGGGCACGGCCGAAGCCCGGGCACGGCCGAAGCCCGGGCACGGCCGAAGCCCGGGCACGGCCGAAGCCCGGGCACGGTCGAAGCCCGGGCGCGACAGTCCGGTGCGGCGCGACCAGGGGTGACGTGGAGGGCGGGAGAAAGAGCCTGCACCGCGGGAGAGGAACCCGCTCCGAACCCTGGGAGATGTCACCCCCGTCGATTAGAATGTATGTACTAATCGAGTTCCTGACCTGGGAGGACGCTCGTGACCGCGCCCGTCAACGCCCCCCTCACGCCGTACGCCACCCTCCTCGGCTTCACCCGGTACGTCGACCGCACCGGGCCCACCAAGGCAAGCTTCGTCGGCGGGCTGCGCAAGCAGCGAGCCAGCCGGCACGGCTTCAACCCGCACGGCCAGTTCGTCAAGGCGCTCAAGGCCGACATCGCCTTCCACACCGGCGGCACCCACCTGGCCGGCGTGGCCGACGTGGTCAAGCCGCGCTGGCGTCCGCTCTACCAGGCACTGGTGCCCGGCGCGACGGCCTGGCTGGAGTCGCTGGGCGAGCCGGCCGGCATCGACCTGGCGCAGACCCGCGACGCCCTCGCGATACTCGGCGACCTACCCGTCAAGATCAACCCCCACTTCGGCATCCGGTACGCCGACGGTCACGCCGAGGCGGTCCGGCTGCACTTCGACGAGACCCCGCCGAGCGAGGAGGCGGCGTTGGCCACCCTGCACCTGATGGCCCGGCACATGGACGCGGTGCTACCGCACGCCGAGCCGGTCCTGGTCGACGTGCGGCGGGGGGTGGCGCACCGGACGCCCGAGCACGTCAAGTCGGCACAGGTGGAGCAGTGGTTGGCCGGCGAGGCCGCCGCCTTCCGCGCCATCTGGTCCACCGCCGCCTGACCCCGGGCAACGACCGGTCCGGGAGGAGCAGAGCCCACCCGGACCGGCCAGCGCCCACCGGCAGCCCACCGACCCACCGCGACCACCCTCCCCCGGCCCCCCCAGCAGCGCACCCCCCAGCAGCGCACCCCCCAGCAGCGCACCCCCCAGCAGCGCACCCCCCAGCAGCGCACCCCCCAGCAGCGCACCCCC
>NZ_JBEZEK010000040.1:0-35409 GCF_040648835.1 Micromonospora sp. NPDC049081
TCGGCCCGTATCGCCGTGCCCCGCCGGCGGGGCCCTGGCGTGAGAATGCCCCGCCGTTGCGGCAGGTGCCGCAACGGCGGGGCATTCGTCATGTCCTCCCGGCCCCGGGCGGACGGGCCGCCCGGGGCCGGTGCGGTGTGGACACCGCACCGACGTCGACGGGCTGGTCAGCCGGCCACTTCGGAGCGGTCGGCGGTCGCCCACAGGGTGTGAAACGCGCCCTCCCGGTCGACCCGGTGGTAGGTGTGCGCGCCGAAGTTGTCCCGCAGGCCCTGGATCAGGGCCGCCGGCAGCCGCTCCGCGCGCAGCGCGTCGAAGTAGGCGAGCGACGAGGAGAAGGCCGGGGTGGGCACGCCGGCCCGGGCCGAGTCCGCCACCACCCGACGCCAGCTCGGCACGCCGTCGCTCACCGCGTCGGCGAAGTACGGCGCGACCAGCAGCGTCGGCAGCTCCGGCTGCGAGTCGTACGCCTCGCGGATGCGGTCCAGGAAGCGGGCCCGGATGATGCAGCCGCCCCGCCAGATGGTGGCGGTGCCACCCAGGTCGATGTCCCAGTGGTACTCGCGGCTGCCGGCCCGGATCTGGTCGAAGCCCTGCGCGTACGCGACGATCTTGCTGGCCAGCAGCGCCCGGCGGACGTCCTCGACGAACGCGTCCCGATCCTCGACCTGCCACTTCTCGCCCGCGTCGCCGAACGTGCGGCGGGCGGCCTCGCGCTGACCGGCGTGCCCGGACAGCGACCGGGCGAACGTCGCCTCGGCGATGCCGGTGATCGGGATGCCCAGGTCGAGGGCGATCTGCACCGTCCACCGGCCGGTGCCCTTCTGCTCCGCCTGGTCGAGCACCACGTCGACGAACGCCTTGCCGGTGGCGGCGTCGGTGTGTGCCAGCACGTCGGCGGTGATCTCGATGAGGAACGACTCCAGCTCGCCGGTGTTCCACTCCCGGAAGATCTCCGCGATCTCCGCCGGGGTCGCCCCCAGCCCGGCCCGCAGCAGGTCGTACGCCTCGGCGATGAGCTGCATGTCGGCGTACTCGATGCCGTTGTGGACCATCTTGACGAAGTGGCCGGCGCCGTCGGGGCCGACGTGCTGGCAGCAGGGGACGCCGTTCACCTGCGCGGCGATCTTCTCGAACATCGGCCCGAGCTTCTGGTAGGACTCCGCCGAGCCGCCCGGCATGATGCTCGGCCCGAGCAACGCGCCCTCCTCGCCACCGGAGACACCGGTGCCGACGAAGTGCAGCCCGTGCTCGCGCAGCGTCTCCTCCCGGCGGCGGGTGTCGGCGAAGTGGGCGTTGCCGGCGTCGACGACGATGTCGCCCTCCTCCAGCAGCGGCACCAGCTCGTCGATGACCGCGTCGGTGGGGGCGCCCGCCTTGACCATGACGATCACCGCGCGGGGCCGCTCCAGCGAGCCGACGAAGTCCGCCAGGGACTCCGACGGCACGAAGGTGCCCTCGTCACCGTGCTCGGCGACCAGGCTGCGGGTGCGCTCCGGGGAGCGGTTGTGCACCGCCACGGTGAACCCGTTCCGGGCCAGGTTGCGGGCCAGGTTGCGACCCATCACCGCCAGCCCGGTCACGCCGATCTGCGCCGTCGCCTGTTGCGTCATCCGTACCCGCCCTCTCACGTCACCTGTGTGCTGCGACCGTATCGCGCGCCCGCGACGGCCGGCAGCCGCCGTCCACCCAGTGTCACAGGGTGGTCGCGTGCGTGCGGCAGCGACCGTCCCGCCGCCGGGCCGGGCCGGCCGTCGGGACTTCCGCCCTCGGGCGGCGGGGTCGTCGGGCCCGGATGGTCGTCGGGCGGCGGGGTCGTCGGGACTTCCGCCGTCGGGCCGGGATGGTCGTCGGGCCGGGATGGTCGTCGGGAAAAGCGGGTGCGCCGGGCGTGGGGGTCGGCTACCGTGACGACATGCGCATCTGACGCCCTTTCTGAGAGCCGACCCGCCGCCGTGGCCGCGGGTCCGCGTGCTCGGGCGTCCGCGTCTCCCGTCCCCTGCTGACCGGGGATGACTCGTGGCCGGTCGTCCGGAGCCGATCCCGTCCGTCGACCGCCCGCCGCTGAGGCGACGGTGTGGTCCTCCGCACGTCCCAGGAGGCAGCGAATGCCCGCCAAGCGCAGTCCCAAGAAGTCCCGACCTGTCGTACCGTCGCCGGTGGAGGTGGATCCGGCGGCGCTCGCGGCACTCACCGTGACGCCCGCGCACCCGGTCCCGGTCGCCGTGACGCCGTCCCACCCGGACGCTCTCGTCCGGTCGACTCCACCCCGGCCGCCGTCGCGGTCGGGCCGGTCGGTCCGGGCCGGCTCCACCGCCGCCCAGGGCCAGGGCCGTCGGTACGCCTTCCGGCGCAGCTGAGCCGCCCGGGCGCAGACGTCCCACACCAGATGGCTGAAACAGCGGTATCCGGACCTCCGGATACCGCTGTTTCAGCACAGTGGTGCCGGCGTGTGCCGGTGTGCCTGGTGGTCGGCGTGCCGACGGGGTGGTGGGGCGACGGCCCGGTGGGGCGCGGGTCAGCCGATCAGGGGGCGGAAGGTGCCGAGGGCGACGCTGACCGCGAGCGCGCCGCCGGCCAGGGTGGCGGCACCGGCGACCAGCAGCCAGTCGGCGGTACGGAACACCTGCCGGCGGGCCACCGTGCGCGGGGTGCCGGCGTCGAACCCCCGGGCGTCCATCGCCACCGCCAGTCGGGTGCCGCGCCGGATCGCGCCCACCAGCAGGGCGAACGCCGTGGCGACGAACAGCCGCAGCCGGGCCAGCGGGTTGCGGCCGGCGTCCACGCCCCGGGCGCGGCGGGCCATGGTGAGCATCTGCCACTCCTGGCCGAGCAGCGGCACCAGCCGGAACGCGGCCAGCGCGCCGATGGCGAACCGGGCCGGGGCCTTCGCGTTCTGCACCAGCGCGTCGGCCAGGTCGGTCGGGTCGGTGGTGGCGAAGACGATCACTCCGGGCAGGGCGACCGCGAGCATCCGCAGCACCAGCCCGAGCGCGGTGACCAGCACCCCGGAGGTGACCAGCAGCGGCCCCGCCGTCCACAGCACCGGGCCGGACCGGTCGGCGGCGAACAGCAGCAGGGTGACCAGGATGCCGACGGCACCGGCCAGCAACGGCCACGCCCGTCGGGCCAGCACCCGGTAGCGGATGCCGAACAGCGGCAGCAGCGCCAGCTCGACGGCGATGGCGACCGCCGGTGCGACCGGGTCGAGGCTGGCCACCAGCACGAACGAGAAGATCAGCCCGGCCGCCAGCTTCGCCACCGGGTTACGCCGGGCCAACGGCGCACCGGGCGTCGCGACGGGTTCCAGGCCGATCACGACCGCCTCCGCCGCCCGGCCTGCGGCACCGGCCCACCCACGGTCGCTCCGCGCGGGGTGGACGCAGCGGGGCGGCCCACCGTCGCCCCGAGCGGGATTCGGCCGACCCTGTCGGGTGCGGCCGGGTGGCCCACGGCCGCCGCGGGTGCGGCGCGGGGGAGCGGGGCGGTCACGGCTGCTCCCGGGCGGGGTGCAGGGTGACCGTCCGGTCGGCGAGCGCGGCGACGAAGTCCCGGTCGTGGGTGACGGTGACCACGCCGTGCCCGGCGTCACGCAGGTCGGCGAAGAGGTCGACCAGCTCACCCCAGGTGCGGCGGTCCTGGCCGAAGGTGGGTTCGTCGCAGATCAGCAGCCGGGGCGCGGTGGCCAGGGCGGTCGCCACGCTGAGCCGCCGGGCCTCCCCACCGGAGAGGGTGTACGGGTTGGCCCCGGCGAGCCGGGTCAGCCGCAACCGGTCCAGCAACCCGTCCACGGTGGCCCGCACGGCGGCCTCCGGGCGGCCGGTCCGACGCGGCCCGAGGGCCAGTTCGTCGCGGACGGTGCGGGTGACGAACTGGTGCTCCGGGTCCTGGAAGACCGAACCGATCCGACCGGCCAGCGCGGGTGCCCGCCACCGGTGCGGGGGTGTACGGGCGTCCCCGTCGGCCAGGGCGGCGGTGCCGGTCAGTCGACCGACGCCGGGGCGGAGCAGCCCACCGAGCAGCAGCGCCAGGGTGGACTTGCCGGCCCCGTTGGGACCGAGGACGGCGAGCGCCTCGCCGGCGCGTACCGTCAGGTCGGTGGGGGCCAGCCGGGGTGGCAGGCCGAGCCGGTCGGCGGTGAGCAACCCCGCACCGGGCGGCCCGGTGGCCGGCCGGGACCCGGTGGGGTGGCCGGGCACCCAGACACCCTCGGCGGCGAGCGCGGCACCGTGCGCGGCGAAGACCGTCGCCGGTGGCCCGTCGGCCCGGACCCCGCCACCGGGGGTCAGCACCACGACCCGGTCGACCAGGGGCAGGGCGTCGGCGACCCGGTGTTCGACCAGGACCAGGGTGGTGTCCGGGTCCAACGCGCCGGCCACCGCGCCGCGCACCAGCTCCGCCCCGGCCGGGTCGAGGTTGGCCGTCGGCTCGTCGAGCAGCAGCAGGCCGGGCCGCAGCGCCAGCACCCCGGCCAGGGCGAGCCGCTGCTGCTCGCCGCCGGACAGCGCCGCGGTGGGCCGGTCCCGGGGGTAGGGGAAACCGACCCGGCGCAGCGCCTCGTCCACCCGGGGCCAGATCTCGTCGCCGGGTACCCCCCGGTTCTCCAGGCCGAACGCGACGTCGTCACCGCAGCGGGCCATCACCAGCTGGGACTGCGGGTCCTGGAAGACGGTGCCGACCCGTTCGCGGGCCTTGGCCGGGTCCAGGCCGTCGATCTCGACGGTGCCCTCCTGCTCGCCGGAGTCCGCCGGCAGCAGCCCGGCCAGCGCGGCCAGCAGGGTGCTCTTGCCGGCCCCGGACGGCCCCAGCAGCAGCACCCGCTCCCCGTGGTCGATGCGCAGGTCCACCCCGCGTACCGCCCAGGCCCGCCGACCGGCGTGCCGCCAGCCGAAGCCGACCAGCCTCACACTCGCCACGTCGCCGGCACCTCCACGATCGTCAGGAGAGGATCAGACCAGGGTGCGGTCACGGCCGGCGGGGAACCGGTCCAGCACTCCGGTCTCGGCCAGCGCGCGGGTCAGGTACCAACCGCCGACCCCGGCGACGACGGCGGCGCTGAGCACGGTCAACGCCGCGTACGGCAGGCGGTAGCTGGTCAGGGCGTACTCGGCGTTCCAGACGAAGAAGTCGAACAGGGCGGCGCTCAGCCCGGTCAACGCCCCGGCCAGCACCGCCACCGGCAGCCGGAACGACCGGTAGCGGAACGCGGCGAAGGCCAGCTCCGCGCCGAGGCCCTGGATCAGCCCCTGCACGATGGTGATCCCGCCCCACTCCGCGCCGAGCAGTGCGGAGACGGTGGCGGCGACGGCCTCGCAGAACAGGGCCGCCCCCGGCTTACGGATCACCAGGCCGCCGAGGACCGCCGGGACCAGCCACACGCCGTACATCACCGCCTGGCTGGCGGGTGCGGCGGCGAATGCCGGGTCGGCGGCCTTCCAGACCAGGCCCCAGGCCCAGAAGATGACGCCGAAGGCCACGGCGATCACGGCGGCGACCACGATGTCGATCGTGCGCCACCGGTTGCTGTTGGTGGTGGTGTGCGGCATGTCGGTGCTCCCAGTCCAGCGATCGAACCAGGAGAAGACGCACGCCGCGCCCGGCGGCTGCCGGACGGCGGCGCGGCTGGAGGTCGACCGAACTCCCTGCGCTGGCATTACCCAGATCAGGTTCGAGGGTCTGCGGGCGGTGCCCGCACTCTCAGCGCTGTGCGCTCCCCTGTCGGATGTGAAGTTGTCTCGGCAGACGCTAGCACCGACCTGCGGCAACGGCCCAGCAGGTCATGGTTCCCGGCATTCGACGTCCCGGGCGCACACCGGGGCGCTGGGTAGGCTGCCGGTCATGCGGGTGGCGGCGCGGGGACTGACGTTCGACGTACGGGCCGGTGGGCCCGAGGGCGGCGAGGTCGTGCTGCTGCTGCACGGCTTCCCCCAGCACGGCGGGGAGTGGGACGCGGTGGTGCCCGCCCTGCACGCCGCCGGGCTGCGCACGTACGCCCCCGACCAGCGGGGTTACTCGCCCGGGGCCCGGCCCGTCGAGGTGGCCGGCTACCGGCTGCCGGAACTGGTCGCCGACGCGGTGGCGGTGCTGGACGCGCTGGGCGTCGACACCGCGCACGTGGTGGGGCACGACTGGGGGGCGATCGTCGCCTGGGCGCTGGCCGCCCGGCACCCGGAGCGGGTGCGTACCCTCACCGCGGTCTCGGTGCCCCATCCGGCGGCCTTCGGGTACGCGCTGTCCACCGACCGTCGGCAGCGGGCGCGTTCGGCCTACATGACGTTGTTCCGTCGGGCGGGCCTGGCGGAGCGGGTGCTGCTGGCCGGGCGGGCGGTGGTCCTGCGCCGGTTGCTGGCCGGCGTCGGTGACTCCGCCCGGGTGGCCCGCTACGCCCAGCCGATGCGCGGGTCGGGCGCGCTGACCGGGGCGCTGAATTGGTACCGGGCGATGTCGGGGCGGGATCTGAAGGCGGTCGGTCCGGTGCCGGTGCCGACCAGCTACGTGTGGAGCGACCGGGACGTGGCCGTCGGGCGTACCGCCGCGCAGGCGTGTGCCCGGCACGTCACGGGGGACTACCGGTTCGTGGTGCTGGCCGGGGTCACCCACTGGATTCCCGACGAGGCGCCGGGGCCGCTGGCCGAGGTGATCCTGGCCCGGGTGCGCCCGGCGGCCTGAGCGGCCCTGCCGGCGGTGGACCGGGCCGATCGGGGATCGTGAATCGGTTTCGGGCGATTGCGGATCGGGCACAGGCGTTGCTGCCGACGGGAGGTGCTCCCGTCGGTCGTACCGTCTCATCCGGAGGTAGCGCGTGTCGAAGGAATCCGAGAAGCAGCGCTGGCAGCGCAACTTCGCCGATCTGCTCCAGGAGTTGCGGGTCGCCCAGACCGGCGTGCAGATCCTCTTCGCCTTCCTGTTGACCCTGCCGTTCAGCAACGGTTTCACCCGGACGAGCGAGTTCCAGCGGGACGTCTACATTCTCGCGTTGCTGTCGGCCGCCGCGGCCACCGCGATGATCATCTCGCCGGTCGCCTTCCACCGGGCGTTGTTCCGCCAGGGTCGTAAGCCGGAGCTGGTCCGGTTCGCCCACCGGATGGCCACCGGCGGCCTGGCCTTCATGCTGGTCGCCATGGTGAGTGCGGTCCTGCTGATCGCCGACTTCGTGCTCGACACCGGCATCGCCGTGGTGCTCACCGTGGTCACCGGCCTGTGGTTCCTGACGTTCTGGGTGATCCTGCCGTTCGTCCGGCGCAGCTGGGGTGAGGACGACATCGACGACGACGATGACGACCCGGTGGTGATCAACGGTGACTGATCCCGCCCTCGGGTGGTGAGGGACGCAGTGGGCCGGGGCCCACCCGGGCCGACGGCGGTCAGGGTGGGCCCCGGCCCGCGTGTCGGCCGGATCGTCAGCGGGCGATGGCCCAGGCCAGCACGGCGGCCAGGATGAGTCCGTTGAGCAGCGCCAGCACCAGGTACGCCTGCGGCGGGATCTTGCGTCCGCGCCGGACGAAGCTGACCAGTACGGCGGCGTACGCCAGCAGCAGCACGGCGATGACGATCAGGAAGTAGAGCACCGCACCACCCTAGACGAGGGGGTTGCGGTGCCTGGCGACCGAGCGCGACCGCCTGCGGCCCGGTGCGGTGTCCTCTGGCGTGCCGGTTCGACCGGGCGGAGGTGGGAGAGCAGGTTAATATCGAGTAACATCGATTTTTGCCTCCTCTCGTCCCGGGGTCCGGCCATCGTCGCGGGGCTCGGGCGGCCGTCCAGATGGGGGTGGGCGACGCCGGCCCGGCACCGGCGACTAGGAGCAGATCATGAGAGCAGCGCGACGACGTGTCGCCGGACTGGGCGCGATCACGCTGGCGGTCCTCGCGGGCGGGGTGGCGGTCGCGGCCGGGAACGCCACCGCGGCGGCGACCGGCTGCCGGGTCGACTACAAGGTCACCAGCGAGTGGCAGGGTGGCTTCGGCGCGGACGTGACCATCACCAACCTCGGCGACCCGGTCTCCGGCTGGACGCTCACCTGGGCCTTCGCCAGCGGGCAACAGGTCACCCAGGCGTGGAACGCCACCGTCACCCAGAGCGGGACGGCGGTCAGCGCGAAGGACGCCGGCTACAACGCCGCCATCGGCACCGGTGCCGGCGTCAGCTTCGGCTTCAACGGTGCGTGGACCACCGCGAACCCGGTCCCCACCGGGTTCGCGCTCAACGGGGTGTCGTGCACCGGCGCGACGCCGACCGCGACGCCCTGCCCACCGCCGTCCACCCCGCCGACCGCGACGCCCACGCCCACCCCCACGCCCACGCCGCCCCCCACCCGGACGCCCACCCCCACCCCGACGCCCTCGACGCAGCCGCGGGTCACCGTGTGGCTGGCCGGGGACTCCACGGTCGCCAACCCGTCGTCCAGCGGGGCCTGCCCGGTGGGCTGGGGCAACCAGTTCGGCCAGTATTTCAACGGCAACGCCACCGTGGTCAACAGCGCGGTCGGCGGGCGCAGCATCCAGACCTGGCTGTACGACCCCAACGTCACCACCACGATGAACTCGGCCGGCGAGTGCGTGATCAGCCCGCAGACCTACTCGACCCGCTGGCAGGCCATGCTCAACGCCAACGGCGGGATGAAGGCCGGCGACTACCTGTTCATCCAGTTCGGCATCAACGACGGCAGCGCCACCTGCAACCGGCACGTCGGCTCGGCCCGCTACAAGGAACTGCTCGGCGTGATGGCCCGCGCGGCCCAGCAGCGCGGCGCGTACCCGGTCTTCCTCACCCCGGCCGCCGCGATCACCTGCTCGGGCAGCACCGCCGTGGGCAACCGGGGCTTCCTCACCGAGACGTTCGACGCGGGGCGGGCCAACAACGTCCCCGTCATCGACCTGCACAAGCTGAGCTACACGCTCTACAACACGCTCAAGCTCTGCCCGAACAACGGGGACTACAACTCGGGCGCGGTGGGGGCGTTCTTCTGCGCCGACCACACCCACTTCGAGACGGCCGGGGCCCGGCAGATCGCCGGCGTGGTCGCCACCGCCCTGCGCAACCAGCAGTTGGGCCTCGCGGCCTACCTGCGCTGACGGTGCGCCTGGTGGGGTCGGTTCAGCAGTGGTGAGCTGACAGTTGGCGTGCGGTCGGGCGGCCCCGGACCGGGGCCGCCCGACCACGGTCAGGACAGTGCGCAGGCGGTGCCGTTGAGGGCGAACCCGGTGGGTCGGCTGTTCGCGCCGGTGGCGTCGGCGAGGAAACCGAAGCTCGTCGTCGCGCCGGCCGCGATCGCACCGTTCCAGCCGGCGTTGGTCGCACGGACGGTGCCGCCGCTCTGCGTGTAGCTCGCGTTCCACGCCTGGCTGATCCGCTGGCCGTCGGCGAAGCTCCACTGCAGCGTCCAGCCGTCGACCGGGGCCGTGCCGGTGTTGCGGATCGTCACCTCGCCCTGGAACCCGCCCTGCCACTGCCCGGTCACCGAATACCCGACGGCGCACCCGGTCGCGCCGGCCGGCGGCGTGGTGGGCGGCGCGGTGGTCGGCGGGGGCGTGGTCGGCGGTCCGGTGGTCGGCGGGGGCGTGGTGGGCGGTGCGGTGGTGGGGGTCGGCGTCGGGGTGGTGGTCAGCTTCGCCGCGATGACCGGGGCGAGCCGGGCCGTGATCGCCCGGTGCCCGGCGTCGTTGGGGTGCACCGAGTCGCTCAGCCCGTCGGCCGGCAGCCAGCCGGTGGTGTCCACGTAGAACACGTTGCGGTCGCCGCCCCCGGTGACCGTGCTGACGGCGGCGGCGGTCTCGGCGGCGTACCGGCCGCTGAAGGTGCGCAGCGCGAAGATCGCCGCGCGCGGGTACTTCCCCCGCACGGTACGGATGAACGTGGCGTACTGGTTCTGGAAGTCCGCGCCGCTCACCCCGTGGCTGCGGTCGTTGGTGCCCAGGTTGATCACCACGGCGTCCGCCTGGTAGCGGCCGAAGTCCCAGGCGGGGCTGGTGGCCGAGTATCCGGTGCGGAGGAACTGGCTGGCGACGCTGACGCAGCCGTCGGCGGTGGCGACGAGGCAGCCTCCGCCGTAGCCGAGTTGGGTGTGCTCGGTGCCGAGCTGCTCCCCGGTCAGCCACCCGTACGCGGTCAGCGCCGTGCGGGACGAGGTGGTGCCGAGGGTGATGGAGTCGCCGACGAACTCGATCAGCTGGGGCCGCACCGTCGCCGGCAGGGTCCGCGCCCCCGAGTCGAGGGTCAACCCCTGGAACACCGCGTCCCCGGTGTACGAGCCGGCGACCACCCGGTACGACACCACCAGCGTGTGGTTGCCGGCGCGCAGCGGGGTCGGGGTCAGGTTGACCGTGCCGCTGACGTTGGTCAGGTAGCGGAAGTCGGCCCCGTCGATGCTGTAGTAGAGGTCGATGGTGCGGCGCTGCCGCAGCTTGACCGTGGTGCCGGTGAACCCGGTCTTGAGGTAGGCGCCCGCCCAGTTCGGCACGTACGCGCTGCTGTTGCTGCGGTCCCAACGGCCGACGAAGGCGATGTTCGCGTCGGTGGGGGAGCCGTCACCGGTGGCGGCGCTGGCCGGGGGCAGGCCGATGAGGGTGGCGGCCAGCACCGCCACCACCCCGGCGGCTCCCGCCGCGAGGATCGACCGACTGCGGGACACGGGCATGGGGACGCTCCCTCTCCGGGCCGTCCGTGCCGACGCACGACGACGGCTTTGCAGACCTAAGACATTCACCATCATCTAAGCCTGCGGGCCGGGGGGACACAACAGGTGACGGTGCCTACCGGCCACCGCGCAGGCCGAGTCGGCGCAGCTCCAGGGCGGCGAGCGCGTCGACGGTGGCGTCGTCGCCGCGCCGCCACGCCTGCGCCACGTCCGGGTCGATCCGGGTCAGCCGGCGCAGCGGCTGACTGGTCAGCGCGCGCAGTGCCAGCAGGTCCCGGCCGGCCGGCCCGGCGGCGAGGGCCTTCGCCGACGTGGCCCGACGCATCCAGCGCAGCCGCAGCGGCAGCCAGCCGAACAGCACCAGCCCGAGCGGGAAGACCAGCACCGCGATGCTCAACGCCCACGCCAGCTGACCGACCAGGTCCTGCTGGTCGCGGCCGGCCTCGGCCACCGCCCGGGCGGCGTCGGCGGCCTTGGTGAACGGGCCGGTCAGCTCGTCGCCGACCAGCGGCACCCGGCCCACCTTGCCGCCGGCCTCGGCCAGGTTGTCGGCGAGGCCGCCGCCGGCCCCCTCCAGCTTCCGCCCCGGTACGGCGAGCTTCTCCACCAGGTCGTACAGCCACATCGCGAAGCGGATCGCCGCGTAGACCCAGACGACGACGAGGAGATCGGTGAGGAACTGGCGGAGGGCGACCGGAAAACGGTCAGCGTAGATCTTCACGGCCGACAGCGTGCCACGACGCGGGCCGCCCGGCACCCCCCGCGCGCCCGGTCGCCGGCTCACCGGGGGACGACGGCCCCTCCCCGGCATGGCTGACCGCGTCGGCCACGATGTGTGCGACGTGCTCGTCGACCAGGGCGTACGCGATCTCCCGGCCGCGCCGGGAACCCCGCACCACCCCCGCGCCGCGCAGCACCCGCAGGTGCTGGGAGACCAGCGGCTGCGGGGCGCCGAGCTGCTCGACCAGCTCGTGCACACACCGCTCGCCCTGGGCCAGCTCGCTGACGATGGCCAGCCGGATCGGGGCGGACAGCGCCCGCAGCAGCTCGCCCGCGCCCTCGAACGCGTCGTAGCCCTGGGTGCCGGTCACCCTGTAACGGTAACCAATACCAGTGACGGTTCGTCGGTCGGCGTCACCGCAGCACCACCTCGTGCGGTTCCGGGGCGGTGACGGCGGCCGGGGTGGCCCGGCGGCGCAGCACCCGCCAGCCGGCGGCGGCCAACGCCACCACGAGGAACGACGCGATCGCCAGCAGCACCACCGACGCGCCGGGGGCGGTGTCGGCGGTGGCCGCCACCCAGATCCCCGCCCCGGCGGCGAACAGGCCGAGCGCCATGGCCGCCGTCATGGTGCTGCGGAAGCCCCGGGTGACCTGCTGCGCGGTGGCCACCGGCACCACCATCAGCGCGCTGATCAGCAACACCCCGACGGCCCGCATGGCGATGGTGACGGTGACCGCGGTGGCGACCGCCAGCAGCAGGTTCAGTGCCCGCACGGGCAGCCCGGCCACCCGGGCGTACTCCTCGTCGTGGCAGACCGCGAACAGCGCCGGGCGCAGCGCCAGCATGAGCACCGCGATGCTCGCGCCGAGCACCGCGATGGTGGTCAGGTCGGCGGAGGAGGTGGTGGTGAGCGAGCCGAACAGGTAGGCGTTGAGGTTGGCGCTGCTGGCGTCGGAGAGGCCGACCAGCATCACGCCACCGGCGATGCCGCCGTAGAACAGCAGCGCCAGCGCCAGGTCACCGGAGGTGCGGCCCCGGGCCCGGACCAGCTCGATGGTGACCGCGCCGAGGATCGCCGCGACCACCGCCACCAGCACCGGCGACCGGTTGAGCAGCAGGCCCGCCCCGACGCCGGTGAGCGCGACGTGGCCGATGCCGTCACCGATCAGGGCCAGCCGCCGCTGCACCAGGTAGATCCCGAGGGCCGGGGCGGTCAGCCCGATCACCAGGGCGCCGACCAGCGCCCGCTGCATGAAGTCGTACTGGAAGAGGTCCATCGTTCAGCTGCTCCACAGCCCGGCGGGCTCCTCGGGACCGTGCGGGTGCACGTGGTCGTGGTCGGGCTCGGCGTGGTGCCCGGCCGGTTCCGGCACCGCGCCGTCATGGCAGACGCCGCCCTGGTGCACCACCACGGCCCGGCTGATCAGCGGACGCAGCGGCCCCAGCTCGTGGGCGACCAGCAGCACGGTGCCGCCGGTGCCGACGAAGTCGTGCAACGCCCCGGCGAACGCCTCCTGGCTGGCCGCGTCGACCCCGGCGGTCGGCTCGTCGAGCACCAGCAGCTCCGGCTCACCGGCCAGGGCGCGGGCGATCAGGGTGCGCTGCTGCTGGCCGCCGGAGAGGGTGGCCACCGGGTCCCGGGCCCGGTCGGCGAGCCCCACCGCGCGCAGCGCCGCGTCCACCGCGGCCCGGTCGGCCCGGCCGGGTGGGCGCAGCACTCCCCGGCGGGCCAGCCGCCCGGAGGCCACCACCTCGCGGACGGTGGCCGGCACACCGCTGCCCGCGCCGAGCCGCTGCGGGACGTACCCGATCCGGTGCCACTGCCGGAACCGGCGCTGCGGTACGCCGAACAGCTCGACCGAGCCGGTGCCGAGTGGGACCAGCCCGAGCACGGCCCGGATCAGGGTGGACTTGCCGGAGCCGTTGGCGCCGAGCACCGCCACCACCTCGCCGGCGGTGACGGTCAGCGAGACGTCCCGCAGCACCGGGCGGCCGTCGTAGCCGACCGAGGCGTGCCCGACCTGGATCACGGGTGTGGTCACGAGCACCCCAGGGCGGTACGGAGCGTGGTCAGGTTGGTGCGCATCACCGAAAGGTAGTCCCCACCCCCGTCGACGGAGAGCCCTTCGATCGGGTCGAGCACCGCGGTCTTCGCGCCGACCTCGGCGGCGATGGTCTCGGCGACCTTCGGGCTGACCAGCGTCTCGAAGAAGATCGTGGTGGCGCGGTGCTCGCGGGCCTCGCGGGCGACCTCGGCCAGCCGCTGCGGGGCGGGCTCGGTGTCGGGGGTGAGCCCGGTGAGGCCGATCTGCTCCAGCTGGTAGCGCTCGGCGAGGTAGCCGAAGGCGGCGTGGCTGACCACGATCTCCCGGCGTTGGCAGGTCTTCAGGCCGGCGGCGTACTCGGTGTCGAGCTTCTCCAGCTCGCCGCGCAGCGTCCGGGCCCTGGTCGTGTAGTCGGCTGCCCGGTCCGGGTCGACGGTGCCGAGCCGCTCGGCGAGCTGGTCGGCGACGGTGGCCAGCCGGGTCGGGTCCAGCCAGAGGTGCGGGTCCTTGCCGCCGCTCTCCTCGGCGTGACCGTCCTCACCCTCGTGGTCGTGTCCGTCGGCTGTCGCGTCCCGCAGCGGTGCGACGGTTGTCACGTCGAAGGCCCGGTCGGCGGCGTTCTGCGCGACGGCCTCGTCCACCGCCGGCTGGAAACCCTTGAGATAGAAGACCAGTTCGGCCTGGCTGACCTGGCCGACCTGCCGGGGGTTGAGTTCCAGGTCGTGCGGCTCCGCGCCCGGCTTGGCCAGGTTGGTGACGGTGACCGCGTCCCCGCCGACCCGCTCGGCGACGAACTGGAGGGGGTAGAAGGCGGCGACCACGTCCACCCGGTCCGGGTCGGCCCCGGCCCCGTCGGTCGAGCAGGCGGTGCCCCCGGTCAGCACGAGCAGGGCGGTGGCGACGGCGGTCAGGGCGCGGGGCAGGGTGCGGGCGGTCATGTCGGCAACTGTCCGTGAAAACGAGAATGATTGTCAAAAACGCATGAGTGCATGTCAGAAGAGCTTGACCAGGGCCACCGTGACCAGCAGCGTCAACATCACCAACCGCAACAGCCGGGTCTGTGGCGCCTGCACCGGCCAGGTGGTGGCCAGCAGATAGGCCAGCCCGGCGGCCAGCGCCAACAGCAGCAGCCCACCGACCGGGCCGGGCGCGAAGAGCGCCACCAGCACCAGCGCCAGGGTGGCGAGGAACACCGACGTCGGGTTCGCCCGGGCCAACCGGGCCAGCAGAGGGCGCTGCGTAGGCTGCATCCCACAGACTCTACGAGGAGGAACCCGGTGCTGGTCACCAACCGGTTCGTGGTCGCCGTCGAGGCGTCGGACGACTTCACCGCCCGGGCGCACGCCGCGCTGGCCGCGCTCGCCGCCCGCCCCGGCTACCTGCGCGGTGAACTCCTGCGCGCCCTCGACGACCCCCGGCACTGGTGCCTGCTCACCGAGTGGGAGTCGGTCGGGACGTACCGGCGGGCGCTGGGCGGGTTCGACGTCAAGATCACCGCCGTGCCGTTGCTCGCCGAGTCGGTCGACGAACCCTCGGCGTACGAGACACTGGCCGGCGCCGCCCCCGACGGCGAGGTGGTGGTGGTCGACAGCGACCGGGCCGCGAGTCCGCACCGCTGAGCCCGGTCGGGCCGCGTGCCGCAGCGTCGAGCCTGATCGGGCCGCGCGTCCGCAGCGTTGAGCCCGGGAGCACTACCCTGCTCCTATGACCGCTCCCGGCCCGGCAGCCCCACCGCCGTACCCCGCGACACCCGGCCCGGACGGCACCCCGCCGTCGGCCGCCCCGGGTGACCCGGGCGTGCCCGCCCCGCCGGGTGCCCCGGGGGTGCCCACCGCCCCGGGTGACCCGGGGGTGCCCGCCCCACCCCAGGGTCCCGGGGTGGCCCCGCCGTTCGCCGCCCCGCCCACCGAGGGCAGCCGCAAGCGGCTCTGGCTGGGCCTCGGCGTCGGGGCGCTCGCCCTGTTGATCTGCTGCGGAGGCGGCGGCGCGGCAGCCGTGGGGCTGGTGGTCAGCAACGTGCAGGCGATCGAGGAGCAGGGTCAGGCGGTCACCGACGACTACTACCGCGCCCTGGTCGACAAGCAGTACGGCAAGGCGTACGAGAAGCTCTGCGACGACGCGCGTCGGCGGGAGTCCCGGGGCGAGTTCACCCGCCGGATCGCCGAGGAGCCGGCCGTGGCCAGTTACCGGGTCGGTGACGTCGACCCGCAGACCCTGACCGTGCCGGTCGACGTCACCTTCAACGGTGGTGGGCGGGGCACCCAGCAGGTCACCCTCGCCGCCGACCAGCAGACCGGCGGCATGGAGGTGTGCGGGGTCAGCTGAGCCGGCACCGGTATTCTGCTGGGCCCGGGGCGCTGCTGGTCGTACCGTTGTCCCGGACCGTCCGGTCCCACCCACCTCATGGCCACGCCGACCGCCAGCCGGCGTAGGAGGAAACATGCCAGCCGACCGTATCGACGCCGTCGTCAGCCTCGCCAAGCGCAGAGGCTTCGTCTTCCCCTCCAGTGAGATCTACGGAGGCACCCGCTCGGCGTGGGACTACGGTCCGCTCGGTGTGGAGCTGAAGGAGAACGTCCGCCGGCAGTGGTGGAAGGCGATGGTCCAGCAGCGCGACGACGTCGTCGGCCTCGACTCGGCGGTCATCCTCGCCCGCAAGGTCTGGGAGGCCAGCGGCCACCTCGCCGAGTTCGTCGACCCGCTCACCGAGTGCCAGTCGTGCCACAAGCGGTTCCGCGCCGACCACCTGGAGGAGGCGTACGCCGAGAAGCACGGCAAGCCGCTGACCTCGTTGCAGGAGCTGAACTGCCCCAACTGCGGCAACAAGGGCACCTTCACCGAGCCCAAGATGTTCAACGGCCTGATGAAGACCTACCTCGGGCCGGTGGAGAGCGACGAGGGCCTGCACTACCTACGCCCGGAGACCGCCCAGGGCATCTTCGTCAACTACAACAACGTGGCGACCGCCGCCCGCAAGAAGCCGCCGTTCGGCATCGCGCAGACCGGCAAGTCGTTCCGCAACGAGATCACCCCGGGCAACTTCATCTTCCGCACCCGCGAGTTCGAGCAGATGGAGATGGAGTTCTTCGTCGAGCCCGGCTCCGACGAGCAGTGGCACGAGTACTGGTTGCAGGAGCGCTGGAACTGGTACCTCGACCTGGGCCTGTCCGAGGAGAACCTGCGCTTCTACGAGCACCCCAAGGAGAAGCTCTCCCACTACTCGAAGCGCACCGTCGACATCGAGTACCGGTTCCGGTTCGGCGGCACCGAGTTCGCCGAGCTGGAGGGGGTGGCCAACCGCACCGACTTCGACCTGGCCACGCACAGCAAGCACTCCGGCGTAGACCTGTCGTACTTCGACCAGACCCGCAACGAGCGCTGGGTGCCGTACGTCATCGAGCCGGCCGCCGGCCTCACCCGCGCGGTGCTGGCGTTCCTGCTGGAGGCGTACGACGAGGACGAGGCCCCGAACACCAAGGGCGGCGTCGACAAGCGCACCGTGATGCGCTTCGACCCCCGGCTGGCCCCGGTCAAGGTGGCGGTGCTGCCGCTGTCGCGCAACGAGGCGCTCTCGCCGAAGGCCAAGGGGCTCGCCGCCCAGCTCCGCAAGCGCTGGGTGGTCGAGTTCGACGACTCGCAGGCGATCGGCCGCCGCTACCGCCGGCAGGACGAGATCGGCACCCCGTTCTGCGTCACCGTCGACTTCGACACCCTCGACGACGACGCGGTGACCGTGCGGAACCGGGACACCATGGCCCAGGAGCGGGTCGCCCTCGACCAGGTCGAGCGCTACCTGATCGAGCGCCTGCCCGGCTGCTGACCCCGACCGCCGTCGTACCGGCCCCGCCCCGCTGTCCGGGGCGGGGCCGGCACGTTGCCGGGCCGAGGCCGGGTGGGTCGCGTTGCCGGGCGGGGCCGGGTCCCGGGCCGGGCACCGGTCGGTAGCTGTGTCCGTTCAGTCCTTGAGTGGGTCGGTGGGCCGTGTCAGCATCAGCGGTGCTGAATCTCTACACGGGGGTGTGAAATGACGCGTGCGTCGCAACCTGAGCACGACCACGACCCGGATCGTCGTCGCCTGCTGCGCCGGGCCGCCACGGTCGTCGCCGGCACGGCCGGCGCGGGTGTCGCCGCCACGGTCGGCCTGCCCGGCACCGCGCAGGCCGCGCCGGGCGGCAACCTCACCATGGGTACGACAAACGACGCCGGCCCGGCCACCACCACGGTGAACGCCACCAGCGGCTACGGCACGCTGCTACTGAGGAACACCGGGGGTGCGCCGCTGCGGCTGGTGCCCGGCGAGAGCATCTATCCGCAGGTGCTGGACGCCGCGCTCGGCACGCTGGCCGTCGACGACCAGGGCGACCTGTTCGTCAAGGCCGGGGCGGACGACGCCGACCAGGCAACCGCCGGCTGGGCCTGGACCTCGGAGTGGGCGACCACCTCGGTGGCGGTCGCGCCGACCCGGGTGCTCGACACCCGGGATCCGAACCTGCGCCGGGCCATCGTCTCCGGCGCCGGCGACCTGGACGCCACCGGCCGGCTGGTCCCCGGCAAGCCGGTCGTGCTCAGTCTGGACGGCTACGTCCGGGACGGTTATGCGCTCAAGGGCAACGTGACCGTGACCGGGATGACAGGTGGCGGCGTGCTGACCGTGTGGGGCAGCGGCCCCAGGCCGGTCACGTCCACGGTGAACTGGTGGACCAGCGGCCAGGTCCTGTCGAACTTCCTCTTCACCGAGCTCGGTGCCGTAGGGGCGTACCGCAGCGTGTTGACGCTCCAGGCCACCAGTTCGCCGACCCACGTGATCCTCGACCTGACCAGCCTGCTGGTCGGTCACCCGAGCCAGGTGCTCGTCAACCGTGCCTAGGCGGCCGGAGGCGCGCACCGCGCCCCGAAAGCCGCCATCCGACCAGCCGACGGGGGAACGAAGAATGACGTCGACCGAACCTGACCCGGCCGCCTCCCGGCGGGCCCTGCTGCGGCGGGCCGCCGTCACCGGCGGCGCGGCGGTCGCCGCCACCACAGCCGCCGCCGCGCCCGCCGCCGCCGCGCCCGCCGGCACCACAGCCAACGCTGCGCCCGCCGCCGCGACCGGAGACCCGGTTGTCCTCGGCGGGACCACCACCGGCGGCCTGCACACCGTCGTGACCAGCGCCGCCGACGGCGGGGCCGCAACGCTCGCCCTGGAGAACAGCACCGGTGCGACCCTCCGGCTGACCCGCCGGCCGTCCAGCTTCGGGTGGGGCGGCGGGCTGGTCTCCACCGCCGACGGCCTGGGCGTGCAGCGGGTGGTCGACAGCGCGGTGGTGCAGCACGAGACGCTGACCACGGCGAACGCCACCATGCTGGTGCCGATCCCGCCGACCCGGGTGCTCGACAGTCGCAGCGCGACCGGTCGCGCCCGGCTCCTGGAGGGGGCCGGCCGGGTCGATCCGCAGGGCCGGGTACTTGCCGACACCCTGCTGGTCGTGCACCTGCGCGACATCGTCGACTACGGCGACGGCCTGATGGGCAACGTCACCGTGGCCAACACCGCGCGCGGCGGGTTCGCCACCGTCTGGGGTCGGGGTGAGCTGCCCACCGCCTCCACGATCAACTGGTGGGACGCCGGCCAGCTGCTCTCCAACGGTGTCATCTCCCAGCTCGGCGGCTACGAGACCGCCGGTGGGGACTACTACCCCGACGTGGTGGCCGTCTGGGTGGCCGCTAGCGCGGCGGCGGTGATCCTCGACGTCACCGGCCTGCTGGTGTTCCACCCGGAGTCGGCGGTGGTCAACGCGAAGGCCGCCCAGGGCGGTCGCGTCGGTGCCGGCGGAGTCCGGGCCCGGGTGATCAGGGAAGCCGCCGAGCGCGGTGACCGCGAGGTGCGGACCGGTGCGTGACCACGAGGAGGACAGCAGCATGACCAGCGACCAGAGCTCCTCGACCACCCGTCGGCGGCTGGTGAAGGGCGGCCTCGCCGTCGGTGCGGGTGTCCCGGTCGCGGCCGTCGTCGCCACGCCGGCCGAGGCGACTGCCGGCGACCCGGTCCGCGCCGGGTTGACCAACGACGCCGGTACGACCGGGACGCTGCTGACCGGGGGCTCGTCGGCCGCTCCGACGCTGACCCTCACCCACGCCGACGGGCGTCCGCCGCTGATCCTCGCGCCCACTGCGGACGCGGCGATCCCGGCGGAGCTGCCTACCGGTTCGCTGGCGATCAACGAGTCGGGTGACCTGGTCATCGGGGGCAGGGACGCGACGAAGCGGTACGTCAACACCTCCCGCTGGGCGAACCGGACGCTGGCGGTCGCACCGACGCGCATCCTGGACACCCGCGCGATGGGCACCTACGGCGGCAACGTGGTGGCCGGCGCGGGGAACGTGCTCGCCGGCAAGCTCGGCGCCGGCAAGATCATCCACGTGACGGTGAAGAACGTGCCGCCGGCGCTGGCCGGCAAGGCCACCGCCGCGTACGTCAACGTCACCGTGGCCGGGACCGTCTCCGGCGGCTTCCTCACCGCGTACAGCTCGTCGACGGCTCGGCCGGGGACGTCCTCGTTGAACTGGTGGGGGCCCAACCAGGTGCTGTCGAACCTGGTGGAGGTGCAGTTGGGCAGCCACGACGCCACCCCGCTGTCGTTCGGCGTCTACGTCAACGCGGCCACCTCGGTCATCGTGGACGTCTGCGGGTTGATCCTCGCCGAACCCGGCACGTACTGAAGCCGTACACCGGTCGCCGTCGTGGTGCGAGTTTGCCCACCGCCGTGGCGACGGCCGGGGACCGGCGGTGGGCGGGCCGCCGACGACATGGGATTCTGGGGTACGTGACCAGTCCCGCTGCGGTCCTGCGCCCGCTCACCATCGGCCCCCACCGGGTGTGGCCGCCGGTGGTGCTCGCGCCCATGGCCGGCATCACCAACGTCGGTTTCCGGCAGCTCTGCCGGGAGCAGGGCGGTGGCATCTACGTCTGCGAGATGATCACCACAATCGCGCTGGTGCAGCGGAACCCGAAGACCCTGCGCATGATCGCCTTCGGTGCCGAGGAGCAACCGCGTAGCCTCCAGCTCTACGGCACCGACCCGGAGGTGACCGCGGCTGCGGTACGGATCGTGGTGGAGCGTGACCTCGCCGACCACATCGACCTGAACTTCGGCTGCCCGGTGCCCAAGGTGACCCGCCGGGGCGGCGGCTCGGCCCTGCCCTGGCGGCGGCGGCTCTTCGCCCGGCTGGTCAGGGCGGCGGTGGACGCCGCGTCACCCGCCGGGGTGCCGGTCACCGTCAAGATGCGCAAGGGCATCGACGACGACCACCTGACGTACGTCGAGGCGGGGCTGGCCGCCCAGGACGCCGGGGTGGCGGCGGTCGCCCTGCACGGGCGTACGGCCGCGCAGCGGTATTCCGGCACCGCCGACTGGGACGCCATCGCCACCCTCAAGCAGGCGCTCGACGTGCCGGTGCTCGGCAACGGTGACATCTGGGAGGCCGACGACGCGTTGCGGATGGTGGCCCACACCGGGGTGGACGGGGTGGTGGTCGGCCGGGGCTGCCTGGGACGGCCGTGGCTCTTCGCCGACCTGGAGGCCGCATTCGAGGGCCGACCGGAGCGTCGGCTGCCGACCCTCGGCGAGGTGGCGGTGACCATGCGTCGGCACGCCGAACTGCTGGTGGAACAGTTCACCGCCGGCTCGCGTACCCCGGCGCGGGGCGAGCGGGACGGCTGCACCGACTTCCGCAAGCACGTCGCCTGGTACCTGAAGGGTTTCCCGGTGGGCAGCGAGCTGCGCCGGGAACTCGCCATGATCGAGAGCCTGGCCCAGCTGGACGACCTGCTCGGCAAGCTGGACGCGGTCGAACCGTTCCCGGTGGCCGCCCTCGGTCAGCCGCGCGGCCGGACGAACTCTCCCGGCAAGGTCTTCCTGCCCGAGGGCTGGCTGGCCAGCCGGGACGACGACACCGTCCCGGAGGGGGCCGAGTTGGACGACTCGGGCGGCTGAGACCGACCGACCCGATCGCCGTCCGCCGCCCGGGGTCGACGGGCCGTCCGCCGCCCGGGGCGTCCGCCGTCCGGGCCGTCCGCTGCCTGGGGGTGGTCCGTGGTGTTCCGCCGCCCGGGGGTGGTGTGCTGTTCGGGGTGTCCGGGGTGGTCCGCCGGCTGGCGGTGCCGACGGTGAAGGGCCGACCCTCCCCCGAGGGGGCCGGCCCTTCGCATGACCGGTGTGGGGCGGGTCAGGAGGCGTAGCCGCGGCTGGCGATCCAGTGGGCCAGCTCGTCGACGTCGATCCGGTAGGAGGCGGTGTCCGGGTTGGCGGAGTCGGCGATCGTCACGACCCGTCCACCGTCGCGGTAGCCGACGACGCTGATGTAGTGCCCACCCTCGAAGGCGTGGGTGTTGCCGTCGGTGTCGGTGGCGGTGCCGGCGATGTTGGCGACCACGGCCCGGCCGTCGTCCACCGCCCGGACGATGTCGGCCCGCAGCTGCGCGATGCGCTTGCCGTCGACCTTGTCGACCGGGATCTCGGTGCTGCGGTAGGCGTTGCGGCCGATCTCCTTGTTCAGCACCGGGGTGATGTCGTTGATGCTGTCGGTGCCGTCCTCGGTGGTGCCCATCTCCTTGGCCATGGCGTCGACGTCGATGTTCTTGCCCTGGACACTCAGGGCGTTCCGGGTGGCGGCGGGGCCGCAGTAGTAGAAGTTGGGCTGCGCGGCGTAGTCGACCTTCAACTCGCGCTCGCCGGCCGGCTTGCGGTCGGTCTGCACGACGGCGGCGGGTCGGGTCGTCTCGGCGGCCTGGGCGGCCAGCGCGGGGCCAGCGATGCCACCGGCGGTGACGGCTAGGCCGGCAGCGGTCAGCACGGTCTTACGCAGGATGTCGGTACGCATGATGTCGTGCTCCTCTGCATCTCGGGGGTCCACGCCCGCATACGTCCGCAGGGGGTGCGGGATGGGCGCGGTCGCGCCGTGGGGCAGGTGAAGAGGTAGCTCGGGCCGGCGGTTCGCGGGGTGCCGGCCGGGGACGTGTAACCGAGCCGGTGGCGCAGGCATTCCGCGCCCGCTGCCAGCGCCGAGGCCCGTGCGTTCCGGGTGGCTCGTGTTCCGGGGCGGCGCGCCCCGGATGGCTCGCGTTCCGGGCGGCTCGCGTTCCGAGCGCCGTGCTCCGGGGGGCGTCCGTTCCGGCGGAGCTCCCGCGCCTCCGGCCGAGCGGGCCGGCCGGGGTGCGATCGCGGATGCCAGATGTAACGACCCCGGCCGACCCACGATTCCGACCTACGGGTGGCCTCCGTCACCGGGCCGGTGGGCTGGTCCGCCAGCGGCGCCCCGAATCCGACGACCCCGTCGCCGACCTCTCAATTCGGTCACTAAGCGTTACTTTTAGCGCCCCCCACCCCAGACCCACCCGCATCCTTTGCTCTGCTGCCCTCGGCGCGACGGTCACGCTTTGTGTCCGGTGCGTATGTGGCAGCAGAGCAAAGGATGTGGATGGGGGTTGGTGGGGGTTGCCGGGAGTTGGGGGGAATGGGCAGTTCAGGCGGGTTCTGAGGATTACGGGGCCGGCTGGGCCGCGTAATGGGATCGAAAATCGGTCACTCTAAGTGATTTTTGTCTGCCCCTGGCCGGATGTGACGGAACGTGGTCGAGGCTGGCGGGCTGGTGGTGGGCTGCCGGCGATGCGAACGTTGTCGGAGGGGCGGGGCCAGGGGATCTCCGGGGACGGGTGGAACGTGATGCCGGCGGCCTGCCAGCGCGGGCCGTGGCCGGCCAGCCGCTCCCGGAACCCCGCCCAGCTCCGGGTCGACGGCGCGGACCAGGCCACCTCGGCAAGGGCGGGCAGCCGGGGGAGGAGCAGGAACTCGATCTCGGCCAACGACGTCACCGACTCGGTCCAGAGCGGGGCCTCCACGCCGAGCACCGCCTCCGCCGGGACGCCGGTCAGGTGGGTCGCCGGGTCCCAGTGGTACGCCCGGTGCACGTCGATCAGGCCCGCCCAGTCGTGGCCGAGCGGTGTGTCCGGGGCGTACTTCATGTCCAGGTAGGCGTGGTTGCCGGGGGAGAGGATCAGCCGGGCGCCCCGGCGTACCGCCTCGGCGACGGTCGGGTCGTCGCCGTCGGTGCCCCACCACTGGAGGACCCGGCCGTCGACCTGGTCGGCGGGGGCGATCTGGTGCCAGCCGACCACGGTCCGGCCGAGCCCGGCGACGATCTGCTGCACCCGCTCCACGAAACCGGTGTACGCCGCCCCCTTCACCTTGTACGCCTCGTCGCCGCCGATGTGCAGCCACGGCCCGGGGGTCAGCGCGGCCACCTCGCCGAGCACGTCGGCGACGAAGTCGTACGTCCGCTCGTCGGTGGGGTCGACGTAGCTGAAGCCGACCTCGGTGCCGGTGTACGGCGGTGGCGCGACCTTGCCCGGCGCCAGCTCCGGGTAGGCGACCAGCGCCGCGTTGGTGTGGCCGGGCAGGTCCACCTCGGGGACGACGGTGACGTGCCGCCGGGCGGCGTATCCGACGATGCGTCGGTAGTCGGCGGCGGTGTACCAGCCACCGGGGCCGCCGCCCACCTCGGTGCGCCCGCCGACGGTGGCCAGCCGGGGCCAGGAGTCGACGGCGATCCGCCAGCCCTGGTCGTCGGTGAGGTGCAGGTGCAGGTGGTTGAGCTTGTACCGGGCCAGGTGGTCGATCACCCGACACACGTCGTCGACGGTGAAGAAGTGCCGCGCCACGTCGAGCATCGCGCCCCGATAGGGGAAGTGGGGGCGGTCGACGATCGTGCCTCCGGGCACCACCCACCGCCCGGCCACCGTGGTCCGGCTCTCGACGGCCGCCGGCAGCAGTTGCCGCAGCGTCTGCACACCGTGGAAGAGGCCGGTCGCGGTGCCGGCGGTGATGCGCACCCCGTCGACGTCGACGTCGAGTCGGTACTCCTCCGCTGCCCACTCGCGCACCGCCGCCGACGGGCGCGGCGCGGTGGCGGACAGGGTGAGCATCAGCGTGCCCGGGATCGTGGGCAGGTCGGCGACCGGCAGCGGCAGGCCGGTGGCGGGACGCAGCAACTCCGCGAGATGTTCGGCGACGTCCCGGGCGGCCGGGTCGGCGCTCACCCGTACCGCCGCATCGGCCGGGAGGGCGAAGTTCGCGGCCGGCTGCGGCCTCACCGACGCGGGCGCCGGCACCACGTCGCCCAACCCGACCGGCGGCCGGGTGAGCAGCCGTTCGGCGGCCCCGGCGGCGCTGCCCGCCAGTTCGGCCGCCGCCGGCTCGACCCCGGTGACCACGAAGCCCGTCGCGGGCCCGTCCGTCGCGGGCCCGTCCGTCGTCGGCGTGGCCGGCATGGTGGGGGCCTGGTCGGGCGGGGACGGGAGGTCGGCGGGGGCTGGCTGCTCGGGGGCTGGGGCGGGGACGAGGCCGGGGGGCGGGGTGAGCGACACGGGGCAGCTCCGGGGTGTATTCGCGAGGGATATGGCAAAGGTCAGGTTTGCGGAACCGGTGACGTCAAGAGTACGAGGAGGAAGCGGAATTGCGTGATCGTGCGCATGGAAGCGTTCCCAGAAACCGGAGCGAACGCGGATAGTCGTGATGGCTGTGCCTATTGTCACCGAACGGTCCCAGGCTGCCCGATGTTCGCTTAACCTTCGCCCACCGATCGCTGACCAGGCCGGATTGCCGGAGGTCGGCCCCGGGGTAGGTCAGAACTGAACCTTCGTTAAGTGTCAATTCCGGCGCGCGTGGGAGGCTTCTGGTGACAGCGCACGAGACGGACAAGTACGTCTACGACTTCGCCGAGGGCAACAAGGATCTCAAGGACCTGCTCGGTGGAAAGGGCGCCAATCTTGCCGAGATGACCAATCTCGGCCTGCCGGTGCCGCCCGGTTTCACCATCACCACCGGGGCGTGCCAGGCGTACCTGGCGACCGGGCGGGAGCCGGACGGGCTGGCCGGCCAGATCGAGGCCCACCTGCAAGCCCTGGAACGCGAGATGGGGCGTCGTCTCGGTGACCCGGACGACCCACTGCTGGTCTCGGTACGCTCCGGTGCCCGGTTCTCGATGCCCGGCATGATGGAGACCGTCCTCAACGTCGGCCTCAACGACCGCAGCGTCGTAGGACTCGCCCGCCAGGCCGGCGGCAGCGCAGGCCCGACCGCCTCCGGCGGCAACGCGGACCCGACCGCCTCCGGCGGCAACGACCGGTTCGCCTGGGACTCCTACCGCCGGCTGATCCAGATGTTCGGTAAGACCGTCTGCGAGGTGCCGGGCGAGGAGTTCGAACACGCCCTCGACGAGGCCAAGCGGGCCAAGGGCACCCACGACGACCTCGACCTGGACGCCGACGACCTGCGTGGGCTGGTCGAGACGTACAAGAAGATCTTTGCCGAGCACACCGGGCGGGAGTTCCCGCAGGAGCCGCGCGAGCAGCTCGACCTGGCCATCCGGGCGGTCTTCGAGTCATGGAACGCCGAGCGGGCGATCCTCTACCGCCGCCAGGAACGCATTCCGGCCGACCTGGGCACCGCCGTCAACGTGGTGGCGATGGTCTTCGGCAACCTCGGTCCCGACTCCGGCACCGGGGTCGCCTTCACCCGCGACCCGGGCAGCGGCGCGCAGGGCATCTACGGCGACTACCTGGCCAACGCCCAGGGTGAGGACGTCGTCGCGGGCATCCGCAACACCGTGCCGTTGCAGGAGCTGGAGCAGCTCGACAAGACCTCCTACGACCAGCTGCTCGACATCATGGCCCGGCTGGAAGGGCACTACCAGGATCTCTGCGACATCGAGTTCACCATCGAGCGGGGCAAGCTCTGGATGCTCCAGACCCGGGTGGGCAAGCGCACCGCCGCCGCCGCGTTCGTCATCGCCGGGCAACTCGTCGACGAGGGCCTGATCGACCTCGACGAGGCGCTGCACCGGGTCAACGGCGCGCAGCTCGCCCAGCTCATGTTCCCCCGCTTCCAGCTCGACCACGACGTCCCGCCGGTCGCCCGGGGCATCGGGGCCTCCCCGGGTGCCGCGTCCGGCGCGGTGGTCTTCACCTCCGCCCGCGCCGTCGAGCTGGCCGCCGAGGGCAAGGCGGTGATCCTGGTCCGCCGGGAGACCAACCCCGACGACCTCAACGGCATGATCGCCGCCCAGGGCATCCTCACCTCGCGCGGCGGCAAGACCAGCCACGCCGCCGTGGTGGCCCGGGGGATGGGCAAGACCTGCGTCTCCGGGGCCGACGAGATCGAGGTCAACGTGCCGGCGAAGCGGTTCACCGTCGGCGGGCGCACCGTTTCCGAGGGCGACGTCGTCTCCATCGACGGCACCACCGGCAAGGTCTACCTGGGCGAGGTGCCGGTCGTGCCGTCCGAGGTGGTCCAGTACTTCGAGGGCAGCCTCGACCCGGCGCACGTCGACAACGCGCTGGTCCGGGCCGTACACCGGATCATGACGCACGCCGACGCACGGCGGCGGCTGGCGGTGCGGACGAACGCCGACACCGGGGCGGACGCGGCCCGCGCCCGGCGCTTCGGCGCCGAGGGCATCGGCCTGTGCCGCACCGAGCACATGTTCCTCGGCGACCGGCGGGAACTGGTCGAACGCCTGATCCTCGCCGCCACCGACACCGACCGCACCGACGCCCTCGCCGCTCTGCTGCCCCTGCAGCGCCAGGACTTCGTGGAGATCTTCTGCGAGATGGCCGGGCTCCCCGTCACCGTCCGGCTGATCGACCCGCCGCTGCACGAGTTCCTGCCTCCGCTGGAACAGCTCGCGGTCAACGTCGCCGTCGCCCAGGAACGCGGCGAGGACGTCGCCAAGGAGGAGGCGCTGCTCGCCGCCGTCCGGCGGATGCACGAGGAGAACCCGATGCTCGGCCTGCGCGGCGTGCGCCTCGGGCTGGTCATCCCCGGCCTGTTCGCGATGCAGGTCCGCGCGATCGCCGAGGCGGCCGTCGCGGTCACCCGCGACGGCGGCGCGGCCTGCCCGGAGATCATGGTCCCGCTGGTCGGCGCGGTCCAGGAGCTCGAGACGGTACGCGCCGAAGCCGAGAAGATCATCGCCGAGGTGGTCGGGGACAGCGGGGTCGAGGTGCTGATCGGCACCATGATCGAGGTGCCCCGGGCGGCGTTGACCGCCGGCCAGATCGCCGAGGCGGCGCAGTTCTTCTCCTTCGGCACCAACGACCTCACCCAGATGGGCTGGGGTTTCTCCCGCGACGACGTCGAAGGCGCATTCTTCTGGCGCTACCTGGAACTGGGCATCTTCGGCATCTCCCCGTTCGAGTCGATCGACCGCGACGGGGTCGGCCGGCTCATCCGGATCGCCGCCGAGGAGGGCCGGGCCGCCCGCCCCGGGCTGAAACTCGGCGTCTGCGGCGAACACGGCGGCGACCCCGACTCGGTGCACTTCTTCCACGAGGTGGGGCTGGACTACGTCTCCTGCTCGCCGTTCCGGGTGCCGGTCGCCCGGCTGGAGGCCGGCCGGGCCGCCATCGAGACGACCGGCTCCGACAGCCGCTGACCGCCCGCGACGCCCACCGGCCCGCCGCCGGTGGGCGTCGCGCGGCGTCGGTGCCCGGCCGGGTCGCGGGGTTCCCGGTGCGCGCGCCCGCGGTGCGCGCACCCCCGGCGCGGTGCGGCGTAACCTGGGCTCCCGCGACCATGGGGTACGACCGTGAAGGGGTGACCGGATGAGCAGCGGCTGGGTGAGCGCCACCGTCGACGCCGGCCGACCCGGGACCTGCGTGTTCGGGCCGGTCGCGCCCGGCGCGTTCGGGCCGGTTGCGTCCGGGCCGGCTGTGTCCGGCGTGTCCGGGCCGGTCGTGTCCGGCGTGTCCGGGCCGGTCGTGTCCGGCGACGACGAGCCCCGGCGGGGCTGAGATGCCCACAGTCGACGGCCAGCCGGCCGACGCGCAACGGTGGGTCGAGGAGACGCCCAAGGACACCGGCCACGGCCGGTCCCCGTACGAGCGGGACCGGGCCCGGGTGCTGCACTCGGCGGCGTTCCGTCGGCTCGCCGCGAAGACCCAGGTGCACGTCGCCGGGACCGACGACTTCCTGCGTACCCGGCTGACCCACTCGCTGGAGGTGGCCCAGATCGCCCGGGAGATGGGTGCCCGGCTGGGCTGCGACCCGGATCTGGTGGACACCGCCGGGCTGGCCCACGACCTCGGGCACCCGCCCTTCGGGCACAACGGCGAGGACACCCTGGACGGGCTCGCCGCGTCCTGTGGCGGCTTCGAGGGCAACGCGCAGACGCTGCGGGTGCTCACCCGGCTGGAGGCGAAGGTGCTCGCCCCGGACGGCAGCCCTGCGGGGCTCAACCTCACCCGGGCCGCGCTCGACGCGGTCAGCAAGTACCCGTGGCCCCGCCGCCCCGGGCTGCGCAAGTTCGGCGTGTACGGCGACGACCGCCCGGTCTTCGACTGGCTACGCGCCGGCAGCCCCGCCCCCACCGCCACCTCCGCTGATCCCGACCCGTCCGGCGGGGCCCGCCGCTGCCTGGAGGCGCAGGTGATGGACTGGGCCGACGACGTGGCGTACTCGGTGCACGACGTCGAGGACGGCATCCACGGCGGGTACGTCTCGTTGCGTCCCCTCCTGAACGACCCGGACGAACGCGCCGCGCTCTGCGTCGACGTGGCCGCCGTCTACTCCGGGGAGTCCCCGGACGACCTCGGCGGGGTGCTTGTCGAGTTGCTCGCCGACCCGGTGCTCACCCCGTTGGCCGGGTACGACGGCAGCCACCGGGCGCAGGTCGCCCTCAAGGCCACCACCAGCGTGCTCACCGGCCGGTTCGTGGCGACCGTGGTCGGGGCGACCCGGGACCGCTTCGGCCCCGGCCCGCACCACCGCTACGCCGCCGACCTGGTCGTGCCGCGCCGGATCAGGGCGCAGTGTGCCCTGCTCAAGGGCATCGCCTGGCGGTACGTGATGTGCCGTCCGGACGCCCGCACCCGTTACGACCGTCAGCGGGACGTCCTCACCGAACTGGTCACCGTGCTCGTCGACCGCGCCCCGGACGCCCTCGACCCGGTCTTCGCCCCCCTCTGGCGGCAGGCCGGAGACGACCCGGCCCGCCTACGCGTCATCATCGACCAGGTCGCCTCCCTCACCGACCCCGCCGCCCTGACCTGGCACACCCACCTCACCTGAAGCCCGCTCCCCCCACCCCCACCCCCGCTCCCGCCCTCCGCTCCCGCCCCTCGATCCGGTGATCAAGAGCTTTGCGTCAGTTGATCAAGAGGTTTACGTCAAAGTTGATCGCTGGATTGACGCAAACCTCTTGATCACCGGGGAGGGTGACGCAAACCTCTTGATCACCGGGGCGGGGCGGGGCGGGGTGGAGGGGTGGGGGGAGAGGGGTGGGGGAGTTAGGGTAGCCTTAGTTTTATGGCGGAGCGCTCCAAGATGGTTACTGCGGCGCGGGTGGTGCGGGTCGGACGGCCCACCCCGCACCTGGTCCGGCTCGTTCTCGGTGGGGAGGAACTGGTCGGGCTGCCGGTGGGGGAGTTCACCGACCACTACGTCAAGCTGGTCTTTCCGCCCGAGGGGGTGGACCTGCCGAGGCCGCTGGACCTGACGGCGATCAAGCGGGAGCTGCCCCGGGAGCAGTGGCCCCGGCTGCGCGCGTACACCGTGCGGGCCTGGGACGCGGCGGCCGGTGAGTTGACCATCGACGTGGTGCACCACGGCGACGAGGGGTTGGCCGGTCCGTGGGCGGCCCGGCTGCGGCCCGGCGACGAGGTGCTGTTCACCGGCCCCGGCGGGGCGTACGCGCCGGACCCGACGGCGGACTGGCACCTGCTGGTGGGTGACGAGAGTGCCCTGCCGGCGATCGGCGCCGCGTTGGAGCGGCTGCCCGAGGGTGCCCCGGCGGTCGTCATGGTCGAGATCGCCGACCCGGCCGACGAGCAGTCGTTGCCCAGCCCCGGCGCGGTGGCGTTGACCTGGCTGCACCGGGCCGGTCGACCGGTCGGCGAGGCCCTGGTCGCGGCGGTACGGGAGCTGGAGTTCCCGCCCGGCCGGGTGCACGCCTTCGTGCACGGCGAGGCCACGTTCGTCAAGGAGCTGCGCCGGCTGCTGCGGGTCGAGCGGTCGGTGCCCCGGGAAGCGCTGTCGATCTCCGGCTACTGGCGACGCGGCATGGACGACGAGGGCTGGCGCTCCACCAAGCCGGACTGGAACCGCCAGGTGGAGGCCGAGGAGGCCGAAGTTCTGACCTGAGCACCGCCAGGTGGGGGCCGAGGAGGCCGAAGTCCTGACCTGAGCGTCGCCAGGTGGAGGCCGAGGGGGCCGAAGTCCTGGCCTGAGCACCGCCCACGGGTCGTGGGAATGGGCGCAATCGCCTGCTGTCGGGGTCACCGGGCGGGACGATGTGACCATGGCTGAGCGGGCGCGGGACGTGGATGCGCGGGCGGGTGGCAGGCCCGACCCGGTGGTGCTCACCCTGGGCGTCGGCGGGGTGCTGGCGGTCGTGCTCTGGGGGGTGTCCGCGCGCGGTTCGCTGGCCGACTTCGGCGAGTCCGGGCTGGCCTGGGTGATCGGCACCTTCGGCTGGTTCTTCGTCGTCGCGGCGGACGCCTTCCTGGTGCTCGCGGTGGTCGTCGCGGCCTCCCGCTACGGCCGGATCCGGCTGGGCGCCGACGACGACCAGCCGGAGTTCGACACGCTGGCCTGGGTCGCCATGATGTTCAGCGCGGGGATGGGCATCGGTCTGGTCTTCTTCGCGGTGGCCGAGCCGATCCAGCACTACGCCACCCCGCCGCCGGCCACCGGCGTCGGGGCACAGACCCCGGGTGCCGCCGCAGCGGCCATGCAGTACACGCTCTTCCACTGGACGCTGCACCCGTGGGCGATCTACGCCGTCACCGCGCTGGCGCTGGCGTACTCGACGTTCCGCAAGGGGCGGGACAACCGGATCTCGGCCGCGTTCCACCCGCTGCTCGGCGCGCGGGCCGACGGGGTGGCCGGTCGGGCCATCGACCTGCTCGCCGTGTTCGCCACGGTCTTCGGTTCGGCCACCAGCCTCGGCCTCGGCGCGCTCCAGGTGGCCGCCGGTCTGGACCTGGTGGCCGGCGTACCGGACACCCGGTCGGTGGAACTGACCGTGATCGGCGCGCTGACCCTGGCCTTCGTCGTCTCGGCCTTCTCCGGCCTGCACCGGGGGGTCAAGTGGCTGTCCACCACCAACGTCCTGCTGGCCGTGGCGCTGATGGTCTTCGTGTTCGTGGTGGGGCCGACGATCTACACGCTGGAGGTGCTGCCCGCGTCGGTCGGTGACTACCTCAGCAGCCTGGTGTTCATGTCCACCCGTACCGGCGCGTTCTCCGACCCGGCGTGGCTCGGGTCCTGGACGATCTTCTACTGGGCCTGGTGGATCTCCTGGGCACCGTTCGTCGGCACCTTCATCGCGCGGATCTCGCGTGGGCGGACCGTGCGTCAGTTCCTGGTCGGGGTACTGCTGGTGCCCAGCGGGGCCAGCGCGATCTGGTTCGCGATCATGGGCGGCAGCGCCCTGCGTACCCAGGCCAGCGGCACCCGCGATCTGGTGGCGGACGTCGGGGCGGGCAGTGAGCAGGCGCTGTTCGGGCTGCTGGACGCGCTCCCGCTGGGGACCGTCACCAGCGTGCTGGCCATGGTGCTCATCGCGCTCTACTTCGTGACCAGCGCCGACTCGGCGTCGCTGGTGCTGGGGGCGCTCACCTCGGGCGGCGCACTGCGCCCGCACCGCGTACTCGTGGTGCTCTGGGGGGTGCTGATCGGGGCGGTCGCCGCCGCGCTGCTGCTCGCCGGGGGCCTGGCCGCCCTGCAACAGGCGACCATCATGGTGGCGCTGCCGTTCGTGGTGGTGATGCTCGGGCTCGCCGTGGCGCTGCTGCGTGACATGGCCCGGGACCCGGCGGTCAACCCGCACCCGGACCGGGGACGCCGGTCCGGCCTGTCCGCCGCCGTGCGGGCCGCCCGGTCGTACGACGAGGAGAACCCGCCCCCGGTCACCCACTGGCTGCACCGTCCTCCCCGCTGAGCCGGGCGTTCGCCAGCCGCCCGTCCCCCGCCCGACGGATCGTCGGTCCGGCAGGGCAGGATGGAGGGCCGAGGGGGTGGCACCGCATGGCTGGGCGGATCAGGGACGAGGACATCGCGTTGGTCCGCGAGCGGGCCTCCATCGCCGAGGTGATCTCGGACACGGTGACCCTGAAGTCGGCCGGTGGCGGCAACCTCAAGGGCCTCTGCCCGTTCCACGACGAGAAGAGCCCGTCGTTCAACGTTTCACCGGCCCGTAACGTCTTCTACTGCTTCGGTTGCGGCGTCGGTGGCGACGCGATCAAGTTCCTGATGGACGCCGAGCATCTCACCTTCGTCGAGTCCGTCGAGCGGCTCGCCGACCGGGTCGGCATCCAGCTGCGCTACGTCGAGGGTGACCAGGCCGCGCCCCGGGCCCGTCCGCAGCAGGGGCAGAAGCAGCGGCTGGTGGCCGCGCACGCCGCCGCCGTGGAGTTCTATCAGGCGCAGCTCACCACGGCCGGCGCCCGCCCGGCCCGGGAGTTCCTGGCCCGGCGCGGTTTCGACCGGGCCGCCGCGCAGCGGTACGGGTGCGGTTTCGCCCCGGACGCCTGGGACCTGCTCACCAAGCACCTGCGTCAGCAGGGGTTCACCCATGACGAGCTGGTCACCGGCGGGTTGTCCCGGCCGTCGCGCTCGGGCACCCTGATCGACCGGTTCCGTCGCCGGCTGATGTGGCCGATCCGCGACATCGCCGGTGATGTGATCGGCTTCGGGGCGCGGAAACTCTTCGACGACGACGACGGCCCGAAATACCTCAACACCCCCGAGACGCCGATCTACAAGAAGTCGCACGTGCTCTACGGCATCGACCAGGCCAAACGGGAGATCGCCAAGCAGGGCCGGGTGGTCGTCGTCGAGGGTTACACCGACGTGATGGCCTGCCACCTGGCCGGGGTCCCGACCGCCGTGGCGACCTGCGGCACCGCCTTCGGCGCGGACCACATCAGGGTCCTTCGTCGTCTTATTTTGGACGGCAGTGTCGACTCTGGCGAGATCATTTACACCTTCGACGGTGACGCCGCAGGCCAGAAGGCGGCTATGCGGGCATTTGAGGATGATCAAGAGTTCCTAGCTCAAACATTCATCGCGGTAAGCCCTAATGATATGGATCCCTGTGAGCTGCGCCTGGAGAAGGGAGACCTTGCTGTTCGTGACCTTGTTGCGCGGCGAGAACCTCTACTGACCTACGCGCTGCGAAGCATCGCCAGCCGGTATGATTTGAATACGGCCGAGGGGCGAACTGGGGCGATGAATGCCATAGCTCCCTTGATGCTCAAAATTCGACGTTGGGAGCTGCGGGAGCAGTACCTGCGGGAATTAGCCCATATTACAGGGGCTGACCCTGAAGAAGTGCGTGAAATTCTGAAGGCTGCAGATAGGGCCAATGGTGGCCGCGTGGCTGGGATATCGAGGCCAACCAAGAAGCATTCTCCTACTGTGGACAGTCCGGAGTCGATGGTCGAGCGGGAGGCGTTAAAACTCGCCCTCCAGGAGCCGGTCCTCGCCGGCCCGATGTTCGACGCCGTCGAGGCCGCCGAGTACCGGCACCCGGTGCACGTCGCGGTGCGTACCGCGATCGCGGCGGCGGGTGGTGTGGCCGTCGCGTCTGGCGGCGCGGTGTGGGTCGAGGCGGTCCGGGACGCCTGCGAGGACCTGGCGGCCCAGGCGCTCGTCGGTGAGCTGGCGGTGGAGCCGCTGCGGATCGACGGCGAACCCGACCCGAGGTACGTCTCCAGCACCCTCGCCCAGTTGCAGTGGGGCTCGGTGACCGCCCGGATCAGGGACCTGAAGTCCAAGATCCAGCGGATCAACCCGGTCAACCAGAAGGACGAGTATTTCGCCCT
Organism: Micromonospora sp. NPDC049081; assembly: GCF_040648835.1. NCBI lineage: Bacteria > Bacillati > Actinomycetota > Actinomycetes > Micromonosporales > Micromonosporaceae > Micromonospora > Micromonospora sp. NPDC049081. The sequence goes on from NZ_JBEZEK010000040.1 coordinate 34,267, forward strand.
CTTCGGGGAACTGCTCTCGCTGGAACAGCATGCGCGGGCCCTGCGCGAGCAGGCCGCGGGAGGACTCTGATGGGACTGTTCGGCCGCAAGCCCAAGCTGCCCGCCGCCGCCCGCCCCGCCCTGACCGCCGGGGAACGGGTGCTGGCCTGGGCCGCCCCCGGCGACGGCGGCAGCAACGACGCACCGCCCACCGACGATGTGCCTGCCGCTGACGGTGCGCCTGTCACTGCCGGCCCGTCGGCTGTCACCGGCCCGCCGCCCGCCGACGATGTGCCTGCCGCTGACGGTACGTCTTCCGTCGACGGAGGGTCCGTCGCCACCGGCCCGTCGGCTGTCGCCGGCCCGTCGGTCATTGGCGATGCGTCGGCTGTTGGTGGTGCGTCGGCTGTTGGCGGTGCGTCGACCGGTACCGGTTCCGGTGGCGGCGGGGTGCTGGTGGCGACCAACCTCGGGCTCTGGCTGCCCGGTCGGGCGGAGCGGCTGGGCTGGCACGACATCCTCAAGGCCGTCTGGTCCGGGCGGGAGCTGACCGTCACGGTGGCGGAGACGATCGACGAGCGGGACGGTTACCTGGTGGTCGCCGACGGTCCCGTCGAGACGTACCTGCTGCTCGATCCGGGGGACCTGCCGCACCAGGTGCGGGCGCGGGTGACCCGCTCGGTGGCGTACACCCAGCAGCACCCGGTGCCCGGCGGCTCGGGCCGGATCGCGGCCCGGCGGGTGGCCGGGGCGGACGGTCTGACCTGGACGGTCCGCTACGACCCCGGCACCCCGGTCGACGCCGACGGGGTACGCGCCGAGACCGACCAACTGGTCGCCGCCGCCGCCCGCGCCGCCACCGCCCCGGCCGACCTCTGACTCTCGGCGGGTACGTCTCGCAACTCCGGCCAGGTCGCGTAATCGCCGCGAGGCGGATGCCGCCATCTCGGCCCCGTTGAGTCGGTCATGTTCGCGGGGGCCGGGGTCGGCGGTGCGGTTCGACCCCGGCGCGGCGAGATCGTGGTGACCGGCCAGGCCGACCGATACCGACCAGGCGGGCCGATACCGACTAGGGCCTGTCCTGTCGATCATGGAAGCCAGATGATGGCGGCTATGAGGACGAGGCTTGCCTGGTAGAGAGATGCCCGTTTGGCGTAGCGGGTG